>JBFWSI010000089.1:0-9989 GCA_050248455.1 Gammaproteobacteria bacterium
GACTCTTCCTTGCAAATTCGGATCATCGCCCGCGCATACGGGCCGTAGGAGCAGCGGCAGAGCGGCACCTGGTTCATGATCGCGGCGCCGTCGACCAGCCAGCCGATGACGCCGATGTCGGCCCAGCTCAGCGTCGGGTAGTTGAAGATCGACGAGTACTTCGCCTTGCCGGCGTGCAGCGCGTCGACCAGCTCGTCACGCGTGACGCCGAGCGTCTCCGCCGCGGCGTAGAGATAGAGCCCGTGGCCGCCCTCGTCCTGGATCTTCGCGAGCAGGATGGCCTTGCGCTTCAGGCTCGGCGCGCGCGTGACCCAGTTGCCCTCGGGCAGCATGCCGACGACCTCCGAGTGCGCGTGCTGGCTGATCTGGCGCACCAGCGTGCGGCGGTAGGCCTCCGGCATCCAGTCCTTGGCTTCGACGAACTCGCCGCGCGCGGTGCGCTCATCGAAGGCCGCGGCACGCGCGGGATCGTCTAGGCTCAGCGCGGCTTTCGCGTCGTTGTTCGGAATGTCCATGGCCTGTGTGTACATGGCGGTGTCCTCTATATGGCTGAGCGCAAATATCGATCGCGGGTGCTGACGCATCCGTCATTCCCGCGTAAGCGGGAATCCACGCCTGGCACCGACGTCTCCCTCATGCGCGTTTCCTCCTGCACCTCACGCCGAAGCACTGCGTGGATGCCCGCCTTCGCGGGCATGACGATGGCCCTCTGCATGGGCACGAGGCCATCGAACGGAGCACATTTGCGCTCGGCCATTCAGCTTTCGTGGCGGCGGTCGAAGACGCGCTTCGCCTTGCCCATGGTCACGCGTTCGATCGAATTCGGGTCCAGCACCTCGATGATCGCCGAGATGCCGATCAGCGACTTCGCGTGATGTGCGAGCTCGCGACCCAGCGCCTCGCGGCGCGGCGCCTGCTGCGCGTCGCGCAGCTCGACCTGGATGCGGATGCGATCGAGATGGCCGACCTTGTCGACGTGGATGAGGTAATGCGGCGCGAGCCCGTCGAGCGCGCAGACGAGCTCCTCGATCTGCGTCGGGAAGAGATTCACGCCGCGGATGATCAGCATGTCGTCCGAGCGGCCCGTGATTTTGCCGATCCGGCGCATCGAGCGCGCGGTCGGCGGCAGCAGACGCGTGAGGTCGCGCGTGCGATAGCGGATCACGGGCAGCGCCTGCTTGGTCAAGGTCGTGATCACGAGCTCGCCGGGCTCGCCGTCGGGCAGCACGCGGCCGGTCTCGGGATCGATGATCTCGGGATAGAAATGATCTTCCCAGATCACCGGGCCGTCCTTGGTCTCGACGCATTCGTTGGCGACGCCGGGCCCCATCACCTCGGACAGGCCGAAGATGTCGACGGCGTCCATGTTCGTGCGCGCCTCGATTTCCGCGCGCATCGCCTCGGTCCAGGGCTCGGCGCCGAAGATGCCGAGCTTCAGCGAGGTGTCCTTCGGATCGATCCCGGCCTGCCCCATCGCGTCGATCAGCGCCAGCATGTACGACGGCGTGACCATGATGATGTCGGGCTGGAAGTCCGCGATCAGCTGCAGCTGCTTGTCGGTCTGGCCGCCGGACATCGGCACCACGGTGCAGCCGAGGCGCTCGGCGCCGAAGTGCGCGCCGAGCCCGCCGGTGAACAGGCCGTAGCCGTAGGCGACGTGCACGATGTCGCCGGCGCGGCCGCCGGCGGCGTGGATCGAGCGCGCGACGAGATTCGCCCAGGTGTCGATGTCCTCGCGCGTGTAGCCGACGACGGTCGGCTTGCCGGTGGTGCCGGACGAGGCGTGCACGCGCACGACGCGTTCGCGCGGCACGGCGAACATGCCGAAGGGATAGTTCGCGCGCAGATCGGCCTTGGTGGTGAACGGGAAGCGGGCGAGATCGTCCAGCGATTTCAGATCGGCGGGCGTCACGCCCTGCGCCTCGAAGGCCTGCCGGTAGTGCGGCACGTTGCGGTAGACGTGCTCCAGCGTGGTCTGGAGCCGCGCGAGCTGCAGGCCGCGGATCTCGTCGACGCTCGCGATCTCGATGCGCTCGCGCGGCCCGCTGCGGTCTCTGGCGACACCCATGCTCAATCCCCGATCAGCGACTTGCCGCGCATGCGGTAGGAGCGGCCGCGCAGGAAGGCGACGATCTCGCCGCGCTGGTTGCGCACGGTGACGTCGTAGAGGCCCAGGCGGCCGGCCTGCGAGCGCTCGAGGGCTTCGGCGGTCAGCACGTCGCCGAGCCTCGCAGCCTTGACGAACTCGGCGTCGAAGCCGGCGGCGACGGTCATCTCGCCGTGCGAGTTGCAGGCGAAGGCGAAGGCGGTATCGGCGAGCGAGGTGATGAGGCCACCGTGACACATGCCGAAGCCGTTCAGCATGTCCCGGCGGACGGGCATCGTGGCGACACAGCGGCCCGGGCCGATCTCGGCAATGGACATGCCGAGCGACTGGGTCGCGTAGTCGTTGCGGTACATCGCATCGCGCGCAAGCTCAGCGCGGCGCTGCGGGTCGGCACATTCCGTCATGGCTGCCTTTTATTTTTGACCAAACGGTCAGTCGATTATGTTGGAGCCTCCCCTCGCTCAGCAACCATGCGCGGCACTCGGAAATTTCACCAGCTGAGCCCACCGAGCCGGATGCCGCTGCCGGCGATCACGAAGCCGACGGCGAGCAGAGTCACCGCCGCGATGTGCCGCGCGAGCTGCGGCAGCGTTGCGGCCGTCAGCCGTGGGATCAGCGCGAGCCGGGCGTGCAGGCCGAGCGCCGCGGTCAACGCCAGCAGGCCCAGCTTGGCGGCGATCAGCACCGCCTGCGGCGTCTCGAAGCGCACCCACTGCACGGGGTCCGGGATCCAGTAGTGGGCGAGCCACAGGCCCGTCGCGACCTGGATCAGCAGGGCCGGGATGCCCAGTTTCTCGAAGCGCTGCTCGAAGGCCCGGATCGGGACCGGGTCGCGCGCGCGCAGCGCCGACGGCAGCACGCCGAGGCAGAGGATCAGATGCCCGCCGACCCAGATCGACGCGCCCAGCAGATGCAGCATCACCACCAGCTTGTACATGGCTCCCCCCGACTCCGGCTGAGCGGGAGACTAGCCGATCCGGCGCGCGCTGGAACGCCGCCGGATCAAGTGTCGTAGCCCGGGTGCAGCGAAGCGGAACCCGGGATCGGGGCGCGAGGCTAGCTGTGAATATAGTTCTGCAGCTGGCTGATGACGAAGCGCTGTTCGGCGATGATCGACTTCACGAGGTCGCCGACCGACACCATGCCGATGAGCCGGCCGTCGTCGACGATCGGCAGGTGGCGGATGCGGCGCTCGGTCATCACCGCCATGCCCTCCTCGACCGTCAGGTGCGAAGGCGCCGTGATCACCGGCGTGCTCATGATGTCACCGACCGGCGTCGTCCTCGATGCGCGGCCGCGCAGGATCACCTTACGCGCGTAGTCGCGTTCGGAAATGATGCCGACGATGCGGCTGTGCTCCAGCACCAGCAGCGCGCCGACGCCGCGGGCCGCCATCATCTCGATGGCGTCGAACACCGAGGCGTCCGGCCCGAGCGAGAAGACCTCGTATCCCTTCGTATCCAGCAGTTGCCTGATCGTCGCCATGGCGGACACCTCGCAAGCGATTTGCATGAGGAGCAGCGGCGTCTGCGCCGCCCGCTACCCTGAAAGTAGCCGGGCGAATCCAGCGATTCAACAACGGCGCGACCGAGGCGCCGCGCCTCAGGCCGCGACGGGGACGGCGTCCGACTTCGCGAGCTCCTCGCTCGCGCAGCGAAAGGCATCGGGGAAGTCGAGCAGCGCGGGCTCGGGGGAGGTCTGGATTGCGCGGTAGAGCGCAAACTGGGTCTTGTACTTGAGGTTGCCGATCGCGAGCGGGCCGATGGACAGGAAGCTCGCCTTGCCGCGCTGGACCAGGGTCTCGCGGTCCTGCGCGCCGACGCCGTCGATGCCGCTGGGCGGCACGGCGTTGGTGTCGGCGACGACCTGCAGGCGATCGGCGCCGTCGAGCAGCTCGGCGTCGAGGATGCGCACGCCGGCCTTCGCGGCGCAGACGGCGACCTCGGCGCGGCCGAGGATCTGGCGCTTCTCGCGCTGGCTCAGGGCCGGTGTCCATTCGACCGTCGCGCCGTAGCGCTCGCAGAAGCGCAGGGCCACGCGCTCGTCGTCGTCGGCCGTGAGCTGGCAGAGCCGTGCCTGCGCGCCCTGCTTCGCCGCGAGCACCGCCGTGCAGAGCCCGACCGGACCGGCGCCGAAGACCGCGACCGAGCGTCCTTCGAAACCCGTGCCGGCGCGCGCGAGCAAGGCGCGCTCGACCAGCGCGATGACGCTGGCGGAGGTCGTGTAGGCGCCGTTCGGATCGGCGAACACACCGACCCGGAAGTCGTCGACCATCGCGCGCGCGGCGATGCGGAACATGTCCGCGGCGAGATGCACGTCGCGCCCGCCGATGAAGATGCCGGTGTCGTTGTAGCGCTTCGGCGGCCGGCAGAAGATCGCGTCCTGCACGATCGCCGTCACCTGCTCCGGCTGCACGCCGGTCAAGGGGATCACCTGGTCGAAGCCGGCGTCGGCCGCGATGGTGACGTCGAAGGGACTGACGTTGTTGCCGGGAACGAGGAAATACAGGATGCGTTGAGCCATGCGGGCCTCCGATGTCATGGCCGGCCTGCGATGGCGCGCGCGCCAGCCTTCCGGCGTCCGGCCGACGCGGGGAGGTCTCGAGGGCTATCGACGGGGTGGGGGATGGCTTTAGCCAGCTTGCGGGGATGGCATCCGGTTCACAGACGCAGGTTCATCCGGTTGTGCTTAGCTATTTATCCAGGCGGTGAATGATTATCATGCATGACATGAATGCACTCCCGCGTCACGTGAGCGCCACACTCACCGAGCGCCTGCGCGTGATGCCTGCGGTCGTGGTGACCGGGGCTCGCCAGACCGGCAAGAGCACGCTGGCCGAAGCCTTGGTGCCGGGAAAGCGTCGCTACTGGACGCTCGACGATCTCGACGTGCGCGATCTGGCGCGCCGCGATCCGGACGCCCTGCTCGGCGGCCCCCAGCCGGTGACGCTGGACGAGATCCAGCGCGAGCCTGCGCTGCTGACCGCCCTGAAGCGTGCCATCGATCGTGAGCGTCGTCCCGGGCGATTTCTGCTGACGGGCTCCGCCAACCTGCTGTTGATGAAACATGTCGGCGAATCGCTCGCTGGCCGCGCGAGCTACCTCAGCCTGTGGCCCATGACCCGTCGTGAGCAATCCGGCCTGGGCGAGACGGGACGTTGGGAAGCACTGCTCACGACACCGGATTCGGAGTGGCGGGACCTCCTGACGGCAGGCGAGTCCCTGCGTGAGGACTGGCGCGCCTTCGCGCGGCGCGGCGGCTTCCCGACGCCGGCATTGACGCTCGCGACCGCGGCCGAGCGTGCCATCTGGTTCGACGGCTACATCCGGACCTATCTCGAACGCGATCTCGCCGATCTGGCCTCGATCAGCGCACTGCCGGACTTCAGGCGACTGATGCGCGCGTCCAGCCTGCGCATCGGCCAACTCGTCAACCAGACCGAGCTTGGACGCGACGTGGCGCTGCCTCAATCCACCGTGCATCGCTGGCTGAATCTGCTGGAGACCTCGTATCTGCTGGTGCGTCTTTCCGCCTATGCGGTCAATCGCAGCAAGCGGCTGATCAAGTCGCCGAAGTTGTATTGGGCAGATACCGGTATCGCACTCCACCTCGCCGGTCAGCCCGAGCCCGGCGGCGCCCATCTCGAGAACCTGGTGTTGAACGATCTGCTCGCCTGGCGCGATGCACGGCTGGAGCACACCGAGATCACGTATTGGCGCACCGCCGCCGGCGAGGAAGTCGATTTCGTGATCGAGAGCGGCAGTTCACTGCTACCTATCGAAGTGAAGGCGAGCACACGGCCGCGGCTGGCGGACGTCAGGCATCTGCTGAGCTTTCGCGCGGAGTACGGTCGCAAGGCGCGCGCAGCCTTGCTGCTACACGGCGGCTCCACCTTCGAATGGCTGGCGGATGGCGTGCTGGCCGCACCTTGGTGGAGCGTGCTCTGAGCTGAGCTCGATGCAGAGGCGGCGCCCAGCGCCATGCTTCGTGTAGCGGACGCGGAGCTTGGCGCGTGACGCCGCAAGTGAGAAGACGCCCCTGCTACAGCAGCTCCTTCGGAATATTGCCGCCGTTCTCCGCGAGACGCTTCAGCACCGTCTTGTGCAGCCACATGTTCATCTGGGCGGAGTCCGCCATCTTGTCCGCGGGGCAGCCGAGCTCCGTCGCGAGCTCCTTGCGGGCGGTCAGGCTGCTGTCGAGATCGAGCAGCTTCATGAGATCGACGATCGAAACCTTCCAGTTGAGCTTCTGCGGATTCGCCGCCGCGAGCGCTTCGAGCTTGGCGACCACGTCGACCTCGGAGATCGCCACCGGCGCCGCCGGGGCGGGCGCGGGGGCGGGTGACGGCGGTGCTGCAGCAGCGGTCGGCGCAGGGGCCGATGTCGGCTTCGTCGGTTGCGGTGCCGCCTTGGCGTTGAAACCGAGCTTCTCGAGAATCTTGGTGAACAGGCTCATGACATCCCTCCCAGTTTGAAGCGCGACCTCTATTGCCGTGCGGGGCCGAGGCTCAGCGAAATTTCGACGCCGTCGATGTCCCGGTGGACGCCGCCACATTGCCGCGCTTTCGCGTCCCCGCGAGGCCGGCCAGGGCGAGCGCCAGCAAACCGGCCGAGGCCGGCAGCGGAACGACGGTCGCTGCCGCAGGAGACGGAGTGCTGCGGACGACGACCTGCCCGGTATGGAAGCCGCTTGCCGTCGTCACCAGCGGAAACGGAATGCCGGATCCCAGCACAATAGAGCCTGCGGAGTGTGACGGTGAGGTGATCAGGAAGGCCTCTCCGCTCGCGGGCGCGATCGGTGCATGGCCGAACACGACGTCCTCCCGTGGCGGCCTCACCAGGATTATGTGCCCGGCATCGAGGAGCACTTGAGAGGCATCGATGGAACGGCGCTCCGAAGGAACGAGCGTTTCCACACGCGGAAGCGTCATGACGCCCGCGCGGAGAACAGTCGCCGAGCCGGCATCGAACGAGAAAGAGAGGGGTTCGGGATCGACAGGCGATCCGGCCGCATCGGCCTGCGCGACCAGCAGCGGCGCCAGCAGCAGGTATGACATCGAGCAGCGGCGCATCACGGATTCCCGCCTCCTGCGCTATCGAGATGCAACTCAGTATGAGTTTGCGATCCGTCGAAAGCAACGGATTCGCCGAGCCGCTCGAGGACACCGCGCCAGTTGCGGCGACGCCGGCCGCGCACCAAAGCGGCCGCACCGAATCTCACCGCATCGCGAACAGCTCCTGGTGGAAACGCTCGTCGACGGGCAGGCCCTGCGCGGCGAAGTCCTTGCGCAAGGCTGCGCCGAACCCGGGCGGACCGCAGAACCAGATACTGGCCTCGCGCCAGTCCGGCACCGCGGCGCGGATGCGTTCGCCGCTCAGGAGTCCGTCGCGCGCGTCGATGAGCAGGTGCAGGCGGACCCCTGCGGCAGCGGCGTCGGCGGTCAGCTTCGCGATCGCGGCGGCGTCGTAGTCGGCGGTGGTGTGGAAGAGATCGATGGCCGGCGGCGACCCATCCGGATGCAGGTCCCGTTCGCGCGCGAGGCGCTTCATCGCGGCGACGAAGGGCGTGATACCGATACCGCCGCCGATCCAGATCTGGCGCGGCCGATCGTCGTCGAAGTCGAAACACCCGTACGGACCCTCGATCGTCACCGCCTGTCCGACCGCGAGCCTTTCGCGCAGGCGACTCGTGTGATCGCCGAGCTCCTTGCTGATGAAGGTGATCCGACGTTCGGCGTCGTTCCAATGCGACGCGATCGTATAGGGATGCGCGCCTTCGGCGCGGTCCGAAGTGGCGAAGGCGAACTGGCCCGGCTTGTGGCCCGGCCAGCCCCGCGGCACGTCGATCGCGATTTCGAGACTGTGCACGCCGGGATAATACTCCAGCGACGCGATGCGTCCGCGCACCTGGCGTGCCGCGCCTATGCGTCGCAATAGCGTGATCACCGCCGCACGGCTGCCGGCCGCCATCAACAGCGCCATCGTCACGCCGAGCGGCGTGAACCAGTATCCGAACTTCACCAGCACGATTGCGTGGAACACCAGTGCGAGATAGACCACGGCGAGCAGCCGGTGCGTCTTGTAGAAGAGCCGGTAGGGAAACCGCCGCACGAGCGCCAGCACGATCAGCAGCACGGCGGCGTAGAAGGCCCATTCGCCGACGCTTTCCGCAGGTCCGCGCAGCGTCGCCATGAACTGCTGGACGGGATGATCGGATACCGGCCGCGGACCGCGCGCCGGCCGGACCAGCCAGCCCCAGCCGACCGCCCATTTCGGTCCCTCGCTCCACAGCCAGTGCAGCACGCCGCCGGCGAGTGCCGCGATGCCCAGCCACTTGTGCAGGCGGTACATCTTGTCGAGCCCGCCGCACCAGCGCTCCGGCCAGCGAGGACGCAGCGCCAGCAGCATCGCGACGCTCATCGTGCCCATCGCGATGACACCGCTGTACTGAACGAAGCCCTGGCGCAATCCGAACAGACCCTTGGCCGCGAAGGCCCCGGGGTCGGCGGCCAGCCACAGGCCGGTCAGGCCGACCAGCAGCCCCCACAGCGCAAGCTCGATGTGTCGCATGGCAGTCGGTGTCCCGGTGCGCGCGGACGCGCGAAGGTTTCGGCTTCACCCAATATATTCGAGGCCTGCGCGAGCGACGATCGCGAGATGCGTGCGCTCGTCGATCTCCAGCACGCCCCGATGCTGGAGCCCTTCAATCCCGACGTGATCCCCGCCGTCGAATGTCCCGCGACGGCGCGCTGAACGACACCGGCGCTACACGTTCCACGACACTTCGCCAGCGCGTTCCATCTCCGCGGCGAGGTGGAACACGATCCAGGCGCCGCAGCGCGCGCAATCGACATCGTTGCCGTAACAGCAGAACGGCGTGACGAAGTGATCGTCTTCCAGGTACAGCGGCAATACCAGGCGCTGCGCCGGACAACGCGCGGTGACGCGCTCGGCGTAGGGCGGCAGCATCAGCTCGAGGCTGCGCCGGCTGTTACGGATGAACCCGCCGTAGTGCCGCTTGAGTGCCATCACGCTGCGCACTGCGTCCGCTCGCGCGGCGTTGTCGGGCCAGGCATCGGCCTGGTTCGCGCCGCTGGCGTCGGGCACCAGGAAGGAGAAGGTCAGCCAGCCGACCGGGGTCGACAGCAGCGCCTGCACCAGTTCCTCGAGGCGATCCTGGTTGACCCGCGTCACCACGCACTGCACCTGCAACTGCGAGCCGAAGCCGGCCGGCAGGCGGCCCAGGTTGCGCAGCACGCGGTCGAAGGTGCCGGCGCCGCGGATGGCGTCATTGAGATCTCGCGGACCGTCCATGCTGAGCACGTAGAGCACGCTCGGTCCGAGATCGACCAGCGGCGCGGTGCCGTTGGTGACGACGATGTTGCGCCGGAACAGCCCGACCGCCGCGCGCAGCAGCGACGGCCGCAGCGTCGGCTCGCCGCCCATCCACAGCGCCGTCTCGATACCATGGCGGTCGCGCAGCCGCGTCAAGGTATCGAGCATGGTGGCATCGTCCATCTCGTCCTTGATCGAGGCCGGGGCCTGGTTGGGGTTGCCGTCGCGAAACACGAAGCAGTGGCGGCAGGCGAGATTGCAGTGGTTGGTCACATTGACCGTCACCGTCGGATAGCGCGCATCGGCCGCGTAACTGCCGCCGAGACGCGCCCGCGCATCCAGCGGCAGCGCGACCGTCGCGGCGGTGTCGCGAGCGATTCCCGAACCGACTTGCACCCTCTGCACCTCGCACGCCGACCGCGCAGCACGGCCGGCACTCGTTCGGCGACGTACCGGAATCCCCGGCAACGATCGTGCACGTCGATGCCGGACGTCCACTGCGCCGCCGCGCACCTGGAAACTTTCTGCACAATGGACGGCGAGACCTC
>JBFWSI010000090.1:0-9946 GCA_050248455.1 Gammaproteobacteria bacterium
GACGACTGCGATCTTCGATTTCCAATTGCTCATGAACTGCCTCCCTGGACGGTCTGTCCCTTCGACCCGCCGCGACGGCGGAAAGTGCCGAGGATCGCAGCGGCCGTCGCCATCGTCCACAGCGCGGCGGGCAGCGGCACGGGCTTGAACGACTGCGTGAGATCCACGCCGCTGCCCGTCACCAGCGTGAACGGCACCGACACGCCGTTGTGCTTGACGTCGAGGATGCCGCCCCAGTAGGCCGTGCCGGTGAACAGCGCCTCCGCCGAGCCGCTGAACGGCGGCTCCAGGGCTTCGAGCTTCTCGGCGCGCGTGACGAGCCGCATCGAAAGGCCCGTGACTTCACCGAAACGAATGAAGCGCGAGGCTTCCCCCGTCACGCCGACCGCGGGATCGCCGCTGGTCTCCGTCACTTCGAAACCTTCGAGCCCGATGCCGGGGCTGCACTGCGGCAGATCGCAGGTGCCGAAGGAGAGGCCGGCCGACGCCTTCCCGCGACCCGAGGCGTTCAGCGAGCCTTGAAGAAAATAGCCGAAGAAGATCTGCGCCGAGGAACCGGCCTCGATACCCGGCGAGTTGATCAGTATCGTGTCGAACCAGGTCGCGTTCGAGGTGGCGACCGTCGATCCTTGCAGCGAGGAGAACACCGACGCATCGGCATTCAGCGAGCCGATGGCTGCCGACGCGCTGGCGGTGCCGCCGCGGCCCGAGTCCGTCGCTGCGCAGGTCGCAGAGGACTGGCCGAGGCCGCCGTCGAAGCTGGACAGGATGCCGCAGTCGGTGAAGACCTCGGCGGCGGCCTGTCGGGTCCCCAGCGCCGAGGCTGCGAGGATCAGACATGCCCCCCACCACCGCCAATCCAGCGCGCGCGCACGCCGGCATTCGACATGCATGGCTCTCGTCGCTCCCATGACACCCTCCGCGTCGGCTTGTCGTGACAGGACGCTTAAAGCACGACGGATGTCTCCGATCAATGCCTCGACGGCTGACGATATTGGGAGTGTGAAACCTTACCCGTTTCGACATGCAGCGACGTGCCGGTCGCCAGTGGCCTCTCACGCGCCCCGTAATCTGTATGGCTGAGCGCGAATACGCTCCATTGGCTGTTCGATGGCGTATGCCCGCGTAGGAAGTTCCCACGTCATGCCCGCGCCAGCGGGCATCCACGCATTCCCCCGGCGTCCAGCGCGAAAAAAGAATCGCCCGACGGAGACCTCGTTCTCGGGCGTGGATTCCCGCTTGCGCGGGAATGACGGTAAACAGCAAGCACTGGAGCGTATTTACGCTCAGCTATATAGCCACGGAGGACACGGAGGAAGAAGGGGATTGATGGGAGTCTCCGCTGCGCCGACGCATGCGGTCATGCTGGAATATCGGAGGCGCCAATCAATCATTCTCTTTCTCCGTGTCCTCCGTGCCCTCCGTGGCTAGATTCATTCGGCCCTCAACACCACGACTGCCCGCCCGCCGGTGCCTGCAGCAGCTCACGCACGTTCGCTTCGATCACGCGGTAGCCGACGTTGCCGGTGAGGCGCTGGCGCCCTTCGTTGAAAATCAGCGTGGGACTCGCGCGGACGTTCTGTTCGCGCGCGAGATCGAGATCGGAGGACAGCGCGGCCCAGGCCGCGCCGTTGTCGAGCAGGGCTTCGACGCGCGGGGCCGGAATGCCGCAGGCCTCGACGAGCTCGAGCAGATTCCGCCGGTGCGACACGTCGACCAGATCGCGGAAGAAGGCGCGGCGGATTGCGCCGGCGACCTGCGCCACGCGACTGCGACCTTCGTCCGCGTCGAGCAGGCGCACCGCGCAGAGCACCGCGTGGGCAGGCAGGGAAGAGCTCGGCGTCTCGCGCTGCCAGATCTCGGGATGGACGGGCACGTGACCGAAACGCGCGACGATGTCCTTGACGTGCGCCGAGTAGCCGGCCGCGCCGCCCTTGTCGCGCCAGTTCGCGTACAGCTTGTCGCCGACGTTGCCGAAGACCTGCAGCCAGTGGTGCTCGATCGCGATCTCGTCGCCGAACTCGCGCTCGAGCTCCTCGAGCCTGATCTGAGAGACGTACGCCCACACGCAGAGCACGTCGGCGTGATGCTGGATGAGTATGCTGGCCATGAATGTGCGCATCGCTTAGCTACCGCGGCATCGTAAGGCCGACCCTCGGTACGGTCTTGAGCCACGTCAAAGGCCGGGCCGGGATCGGACGGTATCGAGGCAGCCGCCGATGCGCAACGCAACATCGGGAAGCGGGCCGCATATTCCCCGCCTTCGAGCAAGCCTGTAAGCCACACCCGCATAGGCCTCGAGCAAAGCCTTTGCTACAGTCGCTGCCATTCACGATCCGTCTCGACGGCCCGTCGCAAGGCGCTGTGCGCATGCGCGATCCGCATGCGACGGGCAAAGCTGACCAAGGGGAGCATCATGGCTGAATTCGATCTCGTCATTCGCAACGGCATGGTCGTCGACGGCACGCGCGTGCCGCGCTATCGCGCCGACATCGGCATCCGCCACGGCCTCGTCGCCGACATGGGACGCCTGCCGCGCGGCGCGGGCCGCCGGGAAATCGACGCGAGCGGCTGCATCGTCGCGCCGGGCTTCGTCGATCTGCACACCCATTACGACGCGCAGCTGTTCTGGGATCCCTACTGCACACTGTCCGGCTGGCACGGGATCACCTCCGCCGCGATCGGCAACTGCGGCTTCGGCTTCGCGCCGGTGCGGCCCGAGGAGCGCGAGCGCTCGATGCTAACGATGACGCGCGTCGAAGCGATCCCGTACGCGTCGATGAAAGCCGGCATGCCCTGGGACTGGGTCACCTTCCCCGAATTCCTCGACAGCGTCGAGCGCGCGCCGAAGGCGATGAATCTGCTGCCCTACGTGCCGGTCGGCCCGCTGCTCGTGTGGGTGATGGGCATGGAAGCGGCCAAGGCCGGCAAGAAGCCGAGCGACGCCGAGCATGCGGAGATCTGCCGGCTGTTCGAGGAAGCGCTGGACGCCGGCGGCTGCGGCTGGTCTGCGCAGCGCCTGATGCCCAGCGGCCCGGCGGCCGTGCAGCGCGACTACGACGGCACGCCGATGGTCACCGACGTCATGCACGACGAGACTTGCGAGCGCCTCGCCGCCGTGCTCGGCCGGCGCAACGAAGGCTTCATGCAGATGACGATCTCCAGCGAGTCGATGGCCCACGATCGCGCGCACATGGAGAAGCTGTCCGAGATCAGCGGCCGGCCGATGCTGTGGAACGTGATCCAGGTGTACGACCACAAGCCCGACATCCACCGCGCAGGCTTGAAATGGCTCAACGACTGCCACGCGCGCGGCGTGCGCGTCTACGGCCAGGGCCTGACCACCGACGCGGGCTACGGCTTCACCTTCGAGGACTGGAACCTGTGGGACGAGCGCCCGGCGTGGCGCGAGGCGACGGTCGGCACGGTCGAGGAGAAGCTCGCCAAGCTCGCCGATCCGGCGCGGCGCGCGGCGCTCAAGTCGCAGATGCCGATGCTCGTCACGGTCGGCATTCCGCAGCTCGTGGTCACCGGCCCGGCGTCGCCGGAGACCGAGCAATACCGCGACATGATGGTCGGCGCGATCGCCGAGAAGCTCGGCAAGCATCCCGTCGACGCGATGCTCGACATCGCCGTCCACGACAAGCTGAAGACGGAGTTCTTCGCCGCCGGCACCAACACCTGGCCCGGCTACATGAAGGAGATCGTCGACAATCCCTACGTGCTGTTCGGCGTCTCCGACGGCGGCGCGCACACGAAATTCCTGACCGCGGGCCGCTACCCGACGGAGACGATCGTCAAGGCCGTGCGCGAGCACGGCATGATGAGCCTCGAGGAAGCGCACTGGCGCCTGTCGGCGCTGCCGGCGATGGTCGCGGGCTTCGAGAACCGCGGGGTCCTCCGCCGCGGTGCGCCGGCCGACGTCATCGTCTACGACTACGAGAAGCTCGAAGTCCTGCCCGCGCAGATCGTGCACGACCTGCCCGGCGGCGAATGGCGCCGCATCCAGCGCGCGCGGGGCTATCGCTACGTTCTCGTCAACGGCGAAGTCACGATCGAGGACGATCGCGAGACGAACACCCATTCGGGCAGGCTGCTGCGCTTCGGCCGGGGAAAGCTCGCGGCGGCCGCTTGAGCGCAGATTAATCTAGCCACGGAGAGCACGGAGGAAGAAGATTGATTGAGTCGGTGGCACTCGATACGCTCTTTGCCACCGAGAACATCGAGAACACCGAGGAAGACGAGTAGGGATTAATTGCGCTGCGCGCGGCCACGGAGAACACAGAGAACACGGAGGGAAGAAACGGATTGGATCTGTGCTTCCATTGCTCGTCTGCGATCATGGGGGCACCAGCGTTACGGAGACTCCCTCAACTATTTTTTCTCCGTGTTCTCCGTGGCCGCGTGCAGCGGATATTCAGCAGCTTTCCAGCCAGGCACGGCATCTAGCCGGGCACGGCCCACCCTCTCCCCCTCTGTGTTCTCGGTGTTCTCTGTGGCAAAAACGGCCTGTAAGGCAACAGCCACGCCGAACCCCGGATCCCGGGTTACGCGCTGCGCGCTACACCCGGGCTACGACGACCTGCCACGGGAATCGGCTCAGCGCACCGTCAGCCCCGCGTAATCGCCCTTCGCGCGCCACTCCGCGAGCATCTCGTAGAACTTGAGGCCGCCTTCGGGGTAGTGGCCCTGCAGGAAGCCGTCGTTGTTGCCCTTCGCCGCGCCTTCGGCGTTGTAGTAGCCGGGCGTGCAGCTCGCGAGGTAGTCCGTCATCGCATTCGGCGCCGTGACGAGCGCGAGATACTCCTCCTCCGCCTGCAGGGTCGGCTCCAGCGCCTGGTAGCCGCGTGTCTTCACGTCGCCGAACACGGCGGCGAGGTGCTGGGCCTGCTTGTCGAGCTGGTAGGTGAAGTTCGGCGTGTAGCCCGTCTGCGTGAAGCCCATGTGGTAGAGATTCGGGAAGCCGTGGCTCATGAGCCCGTGATAGGTGCGCATGCCCTTGGCCCAGTACTCGCCGAGCTTCCTGCCGCCGCGGCCGATGATCTCGAGCTCCGCCTGGTGCGTGTAGGTCGCGCGGCTGACCTCGAAGCCCGTCGCGAAGATCAGGCAGTCGAGCTCGTATTCGACGCCGTCGACGACCACGCCCTTCTCGGTCAGGCGCTCGACGCCCTTGCCGCCGGTGTCGACCAGCGTCACGTTCGGCTTGTTGAAGGTCGGCAGGTATTCGTCGTTGAAGCAGGGCCGCTTGCACCACGGCCGGTACCAGTGCTTCAACGCCTCGGCGGTCTGCCTGTCCTTGACGATGTCGTCGCAGCGGCCACGGACGCGGTTGTCGTGCTGGTAGTCGATGATTTCGCCGAGCAGTTTCAGCTCCGCGTCCGTCAGGTTCGTCGCACCGGTGCCGTCGAGCAGCTCGCCGAGCGACTTGAAGAGCTCGGTCCAGCCGTCGTTGACGAGATCCTCGTCGACCGGCACGCCGACCAGGAGCTTCGTGAAGTTGTCGTTGCGCTCCTGCTGCCAGCCCGGCTGCAACGTCTTCCACCACGACGGATCGGTCGGCCGGTTGCGGCGCTCGTCGACCGAGGACGGCGTGCGCTGGAACACGTAGAGATGGCCGGCGGTGTTGCCGAGATGCGGGATCGCCTGGATCGCGGTCGCCCCGGTGCCGATGATGCCGACGCGCTTGTCGCCGAGCTTGTCGAGATTGCCGTGCACCGAGCCGCCCGTGTACTCGTAGTCCCAGCGGCTGGTGTGGAAGGTGTGGCCCTTGAAGCTGCGGATGCCGGGGATGCCGGGCAGCTTCGGCCGGTTCAGCGAGCCGCTCGAGATCACGACGTGGCGCGCACGGATCACGTCGCCGCGATCGGTGGTGACCGTCCACTGCGCGGCCGCGTCGTCCCAGCGCAGCTCGCGCACCTGGGTCTGGAAGTAGGCGCGCGAGTAGAGATCGAAGTGGTGGCCGATGCGTTGCGCGTGCGCATAGATTTCGGGTTGCAGCGAATACTTGTACGCCGGCATGTAGCCCGTTTCGTCGAGCAGCGGCAGGTAGATATAGGACTCGACGTCGCACTGCGCGCCGGGATAGCGGTTCCAGTACCAGGTGCCGCCGAAGTCGCCGGCGCGCTCGATGATGCGGAAGTCGCGGATGCCGGCGCGCTCGAGCCGCGCCGCCATCAGCATGCCGCCGAAACCGGCGCCGAGGATCGCGACCTCGACGGTCTCCTGCGCCGGCGCGCGCTCGATGCGCTCGGTGACGTAGGGGTCGTCGTTGTAGTGATGCAGATCGCCGTCGATGTCCTGGTACTGCGCCGCGCCGTCCGGGCGCAGCCGGCGGTCGCGTTCGTCGTCGTACTTGCGGCGCATCTCGGCCGGATCGAAGCCGAGTTCCTCGGCGGTCGGGATTCGGAACTTGCCGTCCTTCACGAAAGCATGGGGTTTGTTCATCACATCTCCTGGTCAGGCAGAGCCGCGCGGGAAGGGCTTGCGCTACGCCGGTCGTCGCCGGATTGCGTCTATCGAAGTGCGGGGGAGTATAGAGATTGCCGCACTGCACACGATAGCCGAGCCCGGCCTCGCGCGTAGTCCGACGCTGTCATTCTCTAATCCATTGGTGACATCCGCGCGGCGTCGTGGCGCGGCGGGAAATCAGCCGAGGGGCGGCACGCGCTGACGCCAGGGTGCGTCGGCCTCGAGTTGTGCGGCGAGGCGCAGTATCGTCGCCTCGTCGCCATAGCGCCCGACGAGTTGCACGCCGACCGGCAGTCCCTCGTCCGTCCAGTGCAGCGGCAGGCTGATCGCCGGCTGTCCCGTCATGTTCGCGATCGCCGTGAACTTCGGCAGATCGCCGATGCGCTGCGTGGCCTGCTTCGGCTGCGCGGGATCGAAGTCGAACCAGCCGTTCGGCTGCGGCGGCTGCGTCGTGGTCGGCGTCAGCCACACGTCGTGGCGCGCGAAGAACGGCGCGATCTCGCGGGCCATGCGCTGCATGTCCTGGATCGCGAGGAACAGATCCGAGGGCCGGCGCGCCGCGTCCAGCGTGTACATCTTCCAGGTATGGGCCTCGAAGTCCTGCGGCGTCGGCTCGCGCCCGATGCGGCGGCTCCAGTCACGCACTGCCCAGGCCACCATGCCCAGCCACAGCGTGGTGAAGATCTCGGTGAAATGTTCGCCCGATACTCGCGGCGAGGCTTCCTCGACGTGATGACCGAGCGCTTCGCAGCGCTGCGCGGCCTCGTGCACCACGCGACGACATTCCTCGTGCACGGGCGCGGCGACGACGGGCGCGAGGCTGAACGCGATGCGCAGGCGACCGGGATCGGCGCCGACCTCGGCGGCAAAAGCGCGCGCCGGCGGCGGTGCGACATAGGGGGCGCCGGAATCCGCGCCGGCCGTGCAATCGAGGATCGCGGCGCTGTCGAGCACGGTATGCGCGACGACGTGCTCGCAGATGAGGCCCGCGCCGATGTCGCCGTAAGCCGGGCCGAGCGGATTGCGGCCGCGCGTGGGCTTGAGGCCGACGACCCCGCACCAGGACGCGGGACAGCGGATCGATCCGCCGCCGTCGTTCGCATGCGCCACCGCCGCCATGCCGGCCGCGACCGCGGCCGCGGAGCCGCCGGAGGAGCCGCCCGCGGAATACCCGGCGCGCCAGGGATTGACGGTCGGCCCGTAGAGCTCGGGCTCGGTCGTCGGCTTCGATGCGAACTCCGGCGTATTGGTCTTGCCGACGATCACGAAGCCCGCGCGGCGATAGCGCGCGACGAGCTCGCTGTCCTCGCGCGATACATAGTTCGACAGGAAGCGCGAGCCGTCGGTGAGGCGCGTGCCCGCATACTCGGCGAGGAAATCCTTCAACAGCAGCGGCACGCCGGCAAAGGGCGCTTTGCGATCGAGGGTGCGCAACTCCTCGCGGGCGCGCTCGAACAGCGGCAGCACGACCGCATTGATGCGCGGATTGAAACGTTCGATCGCATGGATCGAAGCCTCGAGCAGTTCCGCGGCGGACACTTCGCCGCGCCGAACGAGGGCCGCCTGTTCCGTCGCGCTCGCGCGCATCAAGGATTCCATGAGATCTCCTGCGCGCCGCTCACGCGGCGCCCGCGGCGGCCAGATAGGCCGCCTCGTCGAACTGTGCCGGATAGTCGAAGTCGCTGACCGTGATGCGCCCCTCGCGGATCAATTGCTCCGCGTGCGGGCCGCGATTGATCATCTTCAGCGGCGGCCGCTGCGCTTTCATGCTCGCGCGCAGCGCGCGGGTCGCCGCCTCGTCGACTTCGTAGCGACGCGCGGGATCGGTCACCTCTTCCAGCGCCACGCCGTAGTCCTCGTGCGCACTGTGCAGACTCACCAGCCCGCGCTGCACGTCGAGACGCACCATGTCCGGCACGCGCGCGAGCGGATCCCCCCAGCCGCCGCCGCCGGGCGTCAGGATGCGGACGACGTCGCCCGCTTTCACGGGGATCGCTTCGCGCTTGTAGAAGATCTGCCGCGCTTGCGGCGTATCGGGGTTGATCACCGCGCCGCCCGAGCGCCCGGCCATGCCGCCGTTGACGCCGAAGCACGCGAAGATCGTGCGATACGACACCGTGAGGAAGTGGCCGTCGACGAGGATCTCGACGTCCTTCAGATAACCGAGGCCGCCGCGGAACGCGCCCGGCCCGCCGGAGTCGGGAAACATGCCGACGCGATGGACCAGCACGGGGAAGCGCTGCTCGATGAACTCGCTGGGCAGGTTCTTCGAGTGCGGCACGAGATCGACGGTGTCCGTGCCGTCGGCGAAGGGCCGCGCGCCGGAGCCGGCGCCGAAGATCTCGCGATAGAGGAAATCCTTGCCGTCCTGATCCTTGCCGAAGAAGCCATAGAGCTGGATGCACTGCGAGTCGCCGACCATCTGGCCGCCGGTCGCCTTCGCCATCGCCGCCATGTAGGCGCCGAGCATGCGCAACATGCAGTCCATGCGATCGGCGCCGGCCGCGGGATACTCGGCCGACAGCACGGTGCGCGGCGGCAGATAGGCCTTGAACACGCGCGTCATGCCCTCGTTGACGATCATGCCCGGCACCTGCGCCTTGACGAAGCCGCCCAGCCATTTCGAATAGTGGCGCCCGTCCATCACCCAGTTCACGGGCCCCGCCACCTGCGGATCGGTGCCGGCGAAATCGACGATGATCTTCTGCGGATCCTTGCGCACCGTCAGCATCAGCTTGATCGGCCGCTCGAGATCGATGCCGTCGGTCTCGAGGAAATCCTCGCCGACGTATTCGCCGTCCGGGATGTGCGGCAGCGCTTCGTCGCGCACGATTTCCTCGCAGCGATCGATGATCCGGTAGAAGCCCGCCTCGACGACGTCCGTGCCGTAGCGCCGGCACAGCTCCTCGACGCGGCGCTGGATGATGCGCGTCGCGCCGACGAAGGCGTCGATGTCGCCGCGCAGATCGTCGGGATAGCGGCTGTTGCGCAGGATCACCTTCCACACGTCCTCGTTGCGGACGCCGCGGGCATAGAGCTTGATCGGCGGCACCTGGATGCCTTCCTCGAACACCGTCGTCGCGGTCAGCGACCAGCTGCCGGACATCTTGCCGCCGACGTCGTTGCAGTGGCCGAAGAGCTGCGCGAAGCCGATCAGGCGCTCGTCCGAGAAAATCGGCACCACGACGCAGAAATCGGGCAAGTGTCCGATCGTGCCGCTGGACTCGTGGATGTCGTTGTAGAGGAAGACGTCGCCTTCGTCGATCTCGTCGAGCCGGTAGTAGTTGCGGATCGGATCGGCCGTCGCGGCCCAGGACACGCGCGTGACGCTGTTGCAGTCGACGGTGTTCAGCGACGCGCGATAGTCGTGCTGCTCACGCACTATCGTCGACACCGCGGTGCGTTCCACCGCGGCCTCGCCTTCGTCGATCGCCGCTTCCAGCGCCCATTCGAGGACGTCCAGGGTCACGCTGTCGAT
>JBFWSI010000091.1:0-9875 GCA_050248455.1 Gammaproteobacteria bacterium
CGCCGGCGCCCGTCGCACCGGTACCGCCGCCCGCGGCGGCCCCGGAACCGATCGTCGCGCCCAAGCCGGCGCCTGCACCGCCAGCGCCCAAGCCCGCACCGACGCCGGCCGCGAAACCACCCCCGGTATCGTCACCGGCACCCATGAAGGGCACGGGCTTCTCGGCGGACTGGCTGCTGAAGCAGCCGCGCGGCGCCTATACCCTGCAGCTGGCCGGCGTGCGCGACCGCGCCTCGGCGACGCGTTTCATCCAACGCCATGGCCTCGGCGCCGAAGCGACCGTCCTGACCACGCGCCGCGACGGCCAGCCGTGGTACGTGCTGGTCCACGGCTACTACCCGACGCGCCAGGCCGCGCTCGCCGCGGCCGCGCGTCTCCCGGCCGCGGTCAGAAAAGAAGTCAAACCGTGGGCACGCACGGTCGGAGAGCTCGCCAAGCTGCCGCGATGAGCGGCTGAAATCGCACCGGATCCGCGCACTGGAACAGCCGCGCGCACCGCGCGGAAGCAGCCGCGTGTGCACGTGTTCTGCTGTGTGCAGTGCGGGTGACACCCCCCTGACCTGACGATATAATCGCCAGCCTTTTGGCCCGGTTTTCACCCCTTGCCCAAGGGGTTATCACGACAGGACACTCTCCGATGTCGAGCTCTCGCACGCAGTTCCCGTATGCAGGACGGCCGCAGGCCGGTCTCTACGACCCCGAGTCCGAGCACGACGCCTGCGGCGTCGGCTTCGTCGTCGACATCAAGGGCCGCAAATCGCATGCGACGATCGAGCGCGCCCTGACGATCCTCGATAACCTCGAGCATCGCGGCGCCTGCGGCTGCGAAGTGAACACCGGCGACGGCGCGGGCATCCTGATCCAGATCCCCGATCCCTTCCTGCGCCGCGAATGCGCGAAGATCGGCTTCACCCTGCCCGCCGCCGGCCAGTACGGCGCGGGTCTGGTGTTCCTGCCGCGCGACGAGGCCGAGGCGGCGACCTGCGAGCGCGAGTTCGCCCGCGTCGTCGCCGAGGAAGGCCAGGTCCTCCTCGGCTGGCGGGAGCTGCCGGTCGACGACGGCGCGATCGGCCCGAGCGCCCGCGCCTGCGAACCCGAGTTCAAGCAGATTTTCATCGGCCGCGCGGCCGACATCGCCGACGACGACGCCTTCGAGCGCCGCCTCTACGTCATCCGCAAGCGCATCGAGCACGCGATCTGGGGCTCGACGATGCGCGAGAAGGCCCTGTTCTACGTGCCGAGCCTGTCCCAGCGCACGCTGGTCTACAAGGGCATGCTGAACGCCGCCCAGGTGAAGCTGCAGTTCCCGGATCTGTCGGATCCGATGGTCGAGAGCGCGCTCGCCCTCGTCCACCAGCGTTTCTCGACGAACACCTTCCCGTCGTGGCCGCTCGCGCACCCATTTCGCTACATCGCGCACAACGGCGAGATCAATACGCTGCGCGGCAATGCGAACTGGATGCGCGCGCGCGAAGCGCTGTGCGCGTCGCCGCTGTTCGGCGAGGACCTCAAGAAGCTCTTCCCGATCGTCATCGAAGGCAGCTCGGACTCCGCGAGCTTCGATCAGGTGCTCGAGTTCCTGCACATGGCCGGCCGCCCGCTGCCGCTCGCCGTGCTGATGATGATCCCGGAGGCCTGGAGCGGCCACCAGCAGATGGATCCCGCGCGCAAGGCCTTTTACGAATATCACGGCTGCCTGATGGAGCCCTGGGACGGCCCGGCCTGCATCGCCTTCACCGACGGTCGCATCATCGGCGCCGTGCTCGACCGCAACGGCCTGCGCCCCTCGCGCTACTACGTGACGAAGGACGACATGGTCGTGATGGCCTCGGAAGTCGGCGTGCTCGACTTCCCGCCGGAGAACATCGCGATCAAGGAGCGCCTGCACCCGGGCCGCATCTTCCTCGTCGACACCGTCGCCGGCCGCATCATCGACGACGCGGAGCTGAAGCAGCGCTACATCGACGAGCATCCCTACGGCGAGTGGCTCGCGCAGAACTACGTCCCGCTGTCGCAGCTGCCCGCGCCGCCGCACGTCCATGCCGTCGATCACGGCACCGTGCTGCAGCGCCAGCTCGCCTACGGCTACACGCACGAGGATCTGCGCATCCTGATGCAGCCGATGGCGGAAAGGGGCGAGGAGGCGATCGGCTCGATGGGCACCGACGCGGCGCTCGCCGTGCTGTCCGAGCGCCCGCGCCTGCTCTACGACTACTTCAAGCAGCTGTTCGCGCAGGTGACGAATCCGCCGCTCGACGGCATCCGCGAAGAGCTCGTCACGCAGGTGTCGACCCCGATCGGCCCCGAAAGCAATCTGCTCGAGCCGACCGCGGCGAGCTGCCGGCGGCTCAAGCTCGAGTCGCCGTGCCTGAATAATGCGGATCTCGCGCGCATCTGCCACATCGACACGCCGGGCTTCCGGGCGAAGACCGTGACCGCGCTCTATCGCATCGCCGACGGCGTCGCGGGCCTCGAGAAGGCGCTCGCGCGCGTGTTCGAGGAAATCGATCGCGCGATCGACGAGGGCTATACCTTCGTCATCCTGTCCGATCGCGGCATGGATGCGCACAAAGCCCCGATCCCGGCGCTGCTCGCGACCGCCGGCACGCACCATCACCTCGTGCGCAACGGCCGTCGCATGCGCGTCGGCCTCGTCGTCGAATCCGGCGAGCCGCGCGAGGTCCATCATTTCGCGACGCTGCTCGGCTACGGCGCGGACGCCGTCAATCCGTATCTGGCGTTCGAGACGCTCTACGACATGCTCCAGCAGGGCGTCATGCAGGAAGGCGCGATCAAGGGCCGCAGGAAGGACGAGTCGCCGCACGAGGCGGCGGTGCGCAACTACATCAAGGCCGTCAACAAGGGACTGGTCAAGGTGATGTCGAAGATGGGCATCTCGACCGTCCAGTCCTATCGCGGCGCGCAGATCTTCGAGGCGGTCGGCCTCGAAAAGGCCTTCGTCGACAAGTACTTCACGTGGACCGCCTCGCGCATCGGCGGGGTCGGCCTCGACGTCGTCGAGCGCGAGATCAGCATGCGTCACCACCACGCCTTCCCGGCGCGCCCGGTCGGCAAGCCCGATCTCGCCTGGGGCGGCGAGTACCAGTGGCGGCGCGACGGCGAGTATCACCTGTTCAACCCGGAGACGGTGTACAAGCTGCAGCATTCGACGCGCACGGGGCAGCAGAAGGTCTTCCGCGAGTACACCGCGATGATCGATCGCCAGAGCGAGCATCTGGCGACGCTGCGCGGCCTGTTCGCGTTCAAGCCGGCGCCGCGACCGGTGCCGCTGGCCGAGGTCGAGCCGATCGAAGCGATCATGAAGCGCTTCCACACCGGCGCGATGTCCTACGGCTCGATCAGCGCCGAGGCGCACGAGACGCTCGCGATCGCGATGAACCGCATCGGCGGCCGCTCGAACACCGGCGAAGGCGGCGAGGATCCGGCGCGCTTCAAGGACGAGCGCCGCAGCGCGATCAAGCAGGTCGCGTCCGGCCGCTTCGGCGTCACCAGCGAATACCTCGTCAACGCCGACGATCTGCAGATCAAGATGGCGCAGGGCGCGAAGCCCGGCGAAGGCGGGCAGCTGCCCGGCCACAAGGTCTATCCGTGGATCGCGAAGGTGCGCTACTCGACGCCCGGCGTCGGGCTGATTTCGCCGCCGCCGCATCACGACATCTACTCGATCGAGGATCTCGCGCAGCTGATCCACGACTTGAAGAACGCGAATCCCGAGGCGCGCGTGCACGTGAAGCTGGTCGCCGAAATCGGCGTCGGCACCGTCGCCGCCGGCGTCGCGAAGGCGTTCTCGGACGTCGTGCTGATCTCCGGCTACGACGGCGGCACCGGCGCCTCGCCGGTGACCTCGCTGAAGCACGCCGGCGTGCCGTGGGAGCTCGGTCTCGCCGAGACCCAGCAGGTGCTGGTCGCGAACAAGCTGCGCGATCGCATCGTCGTGCAGGTCGACGGCCAGATGAAGACCGGGCGCGACGTCGTGATCGGCGCGCTGCTCGGCGCCGAGGAATATGGCTTCGCGACGGCGCCGCTGGTGGTGATGGGCTGCATCATGATGCGCGTCTGCCATCTGAACACCTGCCCGGTCGGCATCGCGACGCAGGATCCGCGGCTGCGCGCGAAGTTCAGCGGCAAGCCCGAATTCGTCGAGAACTTCTTCCGCTTCATCGCGCAGGAAGTGCGCGAGTACATGGCGGAGCTCGGCTTCCGCACGGTAGAGGAGATGATCGGCCGCGCCGATCGCCTCGACGTCGCGCAGGCCGTCAATCACTGGAAGGCCAAGGGCCTCGATCTGTCGAAGATCCTGCACCAGCCGCCGGTCGGCCCGGAGACGGCGATCCGCTGCGTCCGCGCACAGGACCACGGCCTCGAGCGCTCGCTCGATCGCACGAAGATCGTGCCGGGCTGCCGCGCGGCGCTCGAGGAGCGCAAGCCCGTGACGCTCGATCTGAAGATCCGCAACGTCAATCGCACCGTCGGCACGATCCTCGGCTACGAGCTGACCCGGCGTTACGGCGGCGAAGGCCTGCCCGACGACACGATCCGCCTCAACTTCGAGGGCTCGGCCGGGCAGAGCTTCGGCGCCTTCGTGCCGCGCGGCATCACGATGAGCTTGGAGGGCGATGCGAACGACTACATCGGCAAGGGACTGTCGGGCGGCCGCCTCGTGGTCTATCCGCCGCGTGCCGCGACCTTCGTCGCCGAGGAGAACATCCTGATCGGCAACGTCGCGCTGTACGGCGCCACCTCCGGCCAGGCCTACTTCCGCGGCGTCGCCGGCGAACGCTTCTGCGTGCGCAACAGCGGCGCCGAGGCGGTCGTCGAGGGCGTCGGCGATCACGGCTGCGAGTACATGACGGGCGGTCGCGTCGCGATCATCGGCCGCACGGGCCGCAATTTCGCCGCCGGCATGTCGGGCGGCGTGGCCTTCGTGTACGACCCGGACGAGACCTTCCCGCAGCGCTGCAACACCGAGATGGTCGATCTCGAGCGCATCGAGACCGAAGCCGACGAAGCGACGCTCAAGCGCATGCTCGAAGCGCACGCGCGCCTGACCGGCAGCACGGTCGCTGAACGGATCCTGCGCGACTGGAGCGCGTCCAGGCCGCAGTTCGTGAAAGTGATGCCGAGGGACTACAAGCACGTGCTCACCGCGCTCGAGCGCGCGCGCCAGCTGGGCCTGTCCGAGGACGAGGCAGTGATGGAGGCCGCCCATGGCTAAGATCACGGGCTTCCTCGAGTTCGAACGCGAGAAGACGCATTACCGCCCGATCGCGCTGCGCCTCCAGGACTGGCGGCAGGTCATGGAGCCAATGCCGGAGAAGACGCTCAACGAGCAGGCCGCGCGCTGCATGGACTGCGGCATTCCGTTCTGCCACCAGGGCTGCCCGCTCGGCAACCTGATCCCGGACTGGAACGATCTCGTCTATCGCGAACGCTGGGCGGACGCGATCGCGCGGCTGCATGCGACGAACAACTTCCCGGAGTTCACCGGCACGCTGTGCCCGGCGCCCTGCGAAGGTTCCTGCGTGCTCGGCATCAACAACGATCCCGTGTCGATCAAGGCCGTCGAGCTCGCCATCATCGAGCGCGCCTTCGCCGAGGGCTGGATCAAGCCGCAACCGCCGGCCGTCGACACCGGCCGCAAGGTCGCAATCGTCGGCTCCGGTCCCGCCGGCCTCGCCGCGGCCCAGCAGCTGCGCCGCGCCGGCCATCGCGTGACGGTGTTCGAGCGCGACGATCGCATCGGCGGCCTGCTCCGCTACGGCATTCCCGAGTTCAAGATGGAGAAGCGCGTGCTCGAGCGCCGGCTCGATCAGCTGCGGGCCGAGGGCGTGGAGTTCCGCGTCAATGCGCACGTCGGCGTCGACGTCGACGTCGCCGAGCTCCAGCGCGATTTCCACGCCGTGCTGCTCGCCGGCGGCGCGACGGTCCCGCGCGATCTGCCGCTGCCCGGCCGCGCGCTGAAGGGCGTGCACTTCGCGATGGATTACCTGACGCTCGCCAACCGCAAGCTCGAAGGCGATCGCGTCGCGGACGACCCGGAGCTGCGCGCCGACGGCAAGCACGTGGTCATCATCGGCGGCGGCGACACCGGCGCCGACTGTCTCGGCACCGCGCATCGCCAGCATGCGAAGCACGTCGCCCAGCTCGAAATCCTGGCGCGGCCGCCGGCCGCGCGCGCAGCCGACAACCCGTGGCCGGAATGGCCGCGCATCTACCGCACGTCCTCGGCGCACGAGGAAGGCGGCGAGCGCGTGTTCGGCGTGTCGACCAAACGTTTCCTCGACGACGGCAAGGGCGCGCTGCGCGCGATCGAGATCGTCGACGTCGAGCTGAAACAGGTCGACGGGCGCATGAGCCTGGAGGAGCTCCCGCACACGACGCGCGAGCTGCCCTGCGAGCTCGTCCTGCTCGCGATGGGCTTCGTGCATCCCGAGCGCGGCGTGCTCGAGCAGTTCGGCGTGCGCCTCACCGATCGCGGCAACGTGTGGCGCGATGCGAACTGGATGACTTCGGTCGAAGGCGTGTTCACCGCCGGCGACATGCAGCGCGGGCAGTCGCTGATCGTGTGGGCGATCGCGGAAGGCCGCTCGGCCGCCGCCGGCATCGACCGCTTCCTGATGGGGGGGACCGATCTGCCGGCGCCGCTGCCGTGAGCGCGCTCGCGAACGATCGTTTCCTGCGCGCACTGAGGCGCGAAGCCGTCGATCGCACGCCGGTCTGGATCATGCGCCAGGCCGGCCGCTACCTGCCGGAATACCGCGCGACGCGGCAGCGGGCCGGCGACTTCCTCACGCTGTGCAAGACACCCGAGCTCGCCTGCGAAGTGACTTTGCAGCCGCTCGCGCGCTTTCCGCTCGACGCCGCGATCCTGTTCTCCGACATCCTGACCATTCCCGACGCGATGGGATTGGGCCTCACGCTCGACGAGGGCGTGGGGCCGCGCTTCACGCATCCCGTCCGAGAGGTCGAGCAGATCGCGCAGCTGGGCGTCCCCGATCCCGAAGTCGAGCTGCGTTACGTGATGGATGCGGTGCGGCTGATCAAGCGCGAGCTGCACGCTCGCGTGCCGCTGATCGGCTTCGCTGGCAGCCCGTGGACGCTCGCCACCTACATGCTCGAAGGCGGCGGCGGCGATCGCGACTTCAAGCGCGCGAAGCAGTGGGTCTACGCGCGACCGGCCGAGCTGCACCGCCTGCTCGAGCTCGTCACCGCGGCCGTCATCGAATACCTGCGCGCGCAGCGCGCGGCGGGGGTCGATGCGCTGATGGTGTTCGACACCTGGGGCGGCGCGCTCGCGGCCGGCGCCTATCGCGAGTTCTCGCTCGCCTACATGGGGCGCATCGTCACGGCCCTCGGCGACGCGGTGCCGACGATCCTCTTCACCAAGGGCGGCGGCTCCTGGCTCGAGCACATCGCCGCCACCGGCTGCAGCGCCGTCGGCTGCGACTGGACCGTCGATCTCGGCGACGCGCGGCGGCGCATCGGCGCGCGGTGCGCGCTGCAGGGCAATCTCGATCCCGCGGTGCTGCGCGCGCCGCTCCCCGTGATCGAGCGTGAAGTCGCGGCCACGCTCGCGTCCTACGGGCCAGGGCCCGGGCACGTGTTCAATCTGGGCCACGGCGTGACGCCGGACATCGATCCCGAGCACGTCGCGGCGCTGGTCGCCGCGGTCCACCGCGGCATCTGAACGCCGCGGCGCCGCGCGCTCAGCGGCGGCGCAAGGTCAACAGCGCGGCCACGCAGAGCAAGGTGCAGCCCGCGAACACCGGCAGATTGCCGTAGCGCACGTAGGGCGTCGCGCCGCGCCGCGCCTGCGCCGCGCCGGCGAGCACGAAAGCCGCGAACTGCGGCGAGCGTTTCAGCACTCGCCCGCGGTGATCGATGATCGCCGAAATGCCCGTGTTGGTCGCGCGCAGCAGCGGGCGGCCCGTCTCGAGCGCGCGAACCTGCGCGATCTCCAGATGCTGGTGCGGCGCGAGGCTGTCGCCGAACCACGCGTCGTCGCTGACGTTGACCAGCACGTTCGCCTCCGGCAGCGGCTTGCGCACTTCGCCGCCGTAGGCATCCTCGTAGCAGATCGACACCCCGAAGCGCAGCGCGCCGGCGACGAGGGGCGCCTGCGACTCACCGCCGGCCGTGAAGCTCGACATCGGGATCGACAGGAAATCGAGCAGCGGTCGCAAATAGGCGTCGAAGGGCAAGTACTCGCCGAAGGGCACCAGGTGGTGCTTGTCGTAGCGGCCGGTGCCGGCGCCGAGCAGCAGCACGCTGTTGAAATAGCGCGCGCGCGGATCGCCGCTCGGCATGCCGACGAGCAGCGCCGTGCCCGCCAGGCGCGCCCGCGCGTCGAACTGGCGCAGGAAGGGCGCGACTTCGTCGGGAAAGGCCGGGAGCGCCGTTTCGGGCCAGATCACGACGTCGCGGCCCCAGTGCGCTTCGCTCAGGCGCGCATAGAGCTCGAGCGTCGGCCCACGATAGTCGGCACGCCACTTGAGGGCCTGCGGCACGGCGCCCTGCACCAGCGCAACCTCGAGCGGCGCGCCATCGGGCGACGTCCATTCGAAGCGGCCGAGCGCCTGGCCCGCGGCGGCGGGCGCGAGCAGCGCGAGGCCGCCGACGACCAGCGTCACGAGACGCGCGCCGTCGCCGCGCCGCACCGCGCGCAGCTCGGCGAGCACGACGACCAGCGCGCCGGCGCTGACGGCGACGGCGAGCGTCGCGCCGCCGGCCCCGGCGAGCGGCACCCAGCCCGCGTACGGCGAGGCCGTCTGGCTGTAGCCGACGAGCAGCCATGGAAACCCCGACCACGCCCAGCCGCGCAGAATCTCGACCGCCGTCCATACCGCCGGCGCGATGCACAGCGCGCGCACGACTTCGCCGCCGGGCAACCGCCGCGTGATCCAGGCCGCGAGCGCGGGATAGAGCGCCATGAAGAGCACGAACAGCGCCGTCATCGACACCGAGAAGCTGTACAGCGGCAGCCCGAACTTGTGGATCGACACCTGGATCCACGACACGCCGTGCGCGAAGGCGCCGATGCCATAGAGCCAGCCGCGCCATGCGGCCGTGCGCGGCGACACGCGCCGGAGCAGCGCGAACAGGCCGGCCAGCGACCCGATCGCCACCGGCCAGAGACCGTAGGGCGCGAACGCGAAGGGCAGCAGCAGGCCTGCCGTCAGGGCGAGCAGTGCGTGCATGCGCGCGGGCGATCCGGCAGCGGCTCAGCCGTCCTCGCCCGCACTGCCGCGGGCGTCCGCCGCCCGGGCATCACTGCTGCGCATCACGCGCAGCACGTTGACGCGACGCGGATCGGCGCGCAGGACTTTGAAGTGAAAGCCGCCGAACTCGATCTGATCGCCGCGCTCGGGCAGGCGCCCGAACTCGTGCACGACGAGCCCGCCGATGGTGTCGTACTCGCGATCGGAGAACTTCGCGCGAAAGTACTCGTTGAAGGCCGCGATCGGCGTGCGGCCCTTGACGGTGTAGCGGTTGGCGCGGTGGACGCGGATGAATTCCTCGTCGTCGACGTCGTATTCGTCGTCGATCTCGCCGACGATCTGCTCGATGACGTCCTCGATGCTGACGAGCCCCGCGATCCCGCCGTACTCGTCGATGACGATCGCCAGATGATTCCGGCTCTGGCGGAATTCGCGCAGCAGGATGTTCAGGCGCTTGCTCTCCGGCACGAACACGGCCGGGCGCAGGATGTCGCGGATGTTGAAGGGCCGGCCCCGCTCGGCCGCGAGCGCCAGCAGGTCCTTGGCGAGCAGGATGCCGATGACCTTCTCGTGCTTGGCGTCGAGCACCGGGAAACGGGAATGGGCGGACTCGATCACGTTCGGCAGGAACTCGGC
>JBFWSI010000092.1:0-9801 GCA_050248455.1 Gammaproteobacteria bacterium
CATGGACAACCCGACCGACCGCGTGACCTACGGGGATTTGCGGATGATACGAGAGGAGTTCGAGGAGTTGATGCAGCTGTCGATGGACGCCGGCACGCTCGAGCATCCCGTCGCCTACGAGCAGTACATGGATGAAAGTTTCGCGCGACAGGCCGTGCCCGCCCGCATAGCGCTTTGAGGGGGAGTTCCATGCAACGCGCGGCTGCCTTGCTGTTCGGCTGGTTGGTGATCGCTGCCTGGGCGGCCGACGATACCGGCTTCCGGGCCGGTGTGTTCGAGCCCCCACGGGAGGCACCGGATTTTTCGCTGCAGGGCTCGGACGGCCGGGAATTGAAGCTCAGCCAGTACCGCGGCAAGGTCGTGGTGCTCGCGTTCGGCTTCACGTCGTGCACGAACGTCTGCCCCGTCACCCTCGCGGTGCTGGCCAATGCGCGCAAGCGCCTCGGCGTGGACGGCGACGACTTCCAGCTGATCTACGTCACCGTCGACCCCGAACGGGACGATGCCCGCCGGATGCGCGATTACCTCGCCGCGTTCGATTCGACGTTCGTCGGCGGCACCGGCGACCATGCCGCGCTCGCCGCGGTGCGAGATGCCTACGGCATTCTTGCCAGCAAACGGGCGGATGGGCAGAGTTATACGGTGTCGCACTCCTCTTACACCTACCTGATCGACCGCCAGGGCAGCTTGCGCGCGCTGATGCCGTTCGGGCATACGGCGGAGGATTACGTACACGACGTCGAGATGCTGCTGAGGCAGTAGAACCGGACGATGCGCGCGAGGCCGTCGGTCCGAAACCTGGCGGGGCTCCTGCTCGCGGGCGTCCTCTGCGGCGCGATCGGATGGGCCGCGTTCGCGCCGATCGAGGTTTCGTCGCGACTCGTGAGCTTCGAGATTCCGCACGGCACCTGGGCGCGCCGGATGGCCGGAGACGATATCGAGATTCTCCCGGCGGAGATTCGTTTGACCCTGGGACTGGAGGACATTCTGCTGTTGCGTAACCTGGACGAGGTGCCGCAGGTGTTCGGTCCCACGTTGATGATGCCGGGCCAGAGCTTCCAACTCCCGTTTGCGGCCGCTGCCAGCTATCAGTTCGCGTGTACCGCGCATGCGAGCGGCCAGATGACCATCGTCGTCGAGCCGATGCCGACCACGGCCTGGGCCCGCCTGCGCTGGCGCTGGCGAAAATTGCATGAACGGGAGTGGTCGCAGTGGCATCCGGAGTCGCGATGAACACGCTCAAGCGCGCGCTGCCATCGGTCGGCGTGATCACGGGCCTGCTCGCGATCTGGTGGGCAGCGGTGGTCGCGAGCGGCAGCGTCATCTTTCCCACTCCGTGGCAGGTCCTGAGCGGCACGGTCGAACTGGTCAGGGACGGCAGCCTGTGGCAGCACATCGGCGCGTCGCTGCTGCGCGTCGGCACGGGCTTCCTGCTCGCGGTCCTCGTCGCGATTCCGCTCGGTCTCTGGATGGGATGGGTCCGGGGCGCATTCGTGACCTTGAACCCGCTGTTCCAGATCCTGCGGCCGATTTCCCCGATCGCATGGATCCCGATCGCCATTCTGTGGTTCGGCGTGGGCAATGCCTCTCCGATCTACCTCATCTTCATCTCGTCGGTCTTCCCGATGATCGTGCAGACCATCGCCGGCGTGCATACCATCGAGCGCCGCTATCTGCGCGCCGCGATGAATTTCGGTGTGAAGCGTTACGTGCTCTTCCGGCAGGTGGTGATACCGGCCGTGCTCCCGCAGATCATCGTCGGCATGCGGATCGGTCTCGGCGTGGCGTGGCTGGTGGTGGTGGCGGCGGAGATGATCGCGCTACGCTCCGGGCTCGGTTACCTCATCATCGATTCCCGCAATGCCGGCAACCGCTACGATCTCGTGATCGCGGGAATGATCATCATCGGGCTGATCGGGCTGCTGCTCGACGGCGGAATGCGCATGCTCGAAGGCCTCAAGTCGGTGCGGTGGCGCTATGGCCGCTAAGATCGTCGTGACGAACCTGCGCAAGCGCTACGCCGGCGACGCCGGGCCGCGAGAGGTGCTGGACGGCGTGGAGCTGACGGTCGGCGACGGCGAGCTCGTCGCGATCGTCGGCCCCTCGGGTTGCGGCAAGTCGACCTTGCTGAACATCGTCGCGGGATTCGAACAGCCCGATGCCGGGGAGGTCCTCGTCGACGGCCTCGCACACCGGCAGCCGGATCCGAAGGGTATCCTCATCTCGCAACACGGCTCGGTCTTCCCGTGGCTGACCGTTCAGCAGAACCTGATGTTCGGTCTCAACGGCATGTCGTCGACCGACAGGATCGCGCTGGCCGATCACTATGCGGCGATGGTCGGACTGAAAGGTTTCGAGGCGAGCTACCCGTACGAGCTGTCGGGAGGCATGCTGAAGCGCGCGGAGCTCGCGCGCGCGCTGGTCGTGAAGCCCGAGATCCTGTACATGGACGAGCCCTTTGCCGCGCTGGACGCGCTGATGAACCTGCGAATGCGCCGCGAGCTGCTGCGCATCTTGGACGAGGAACGCCATACCGTCGTGCTCGTGACCCACGACGTCGAGGAAGCCATCCATCTCGCGGATCGGATTCTGGTCCTGTCGCCCCGCCCGACCAGGGTACAGGCCGTGTTCGACGTCCCCTTTCCCCATCCGCGCAAGCTGACCAGCGCAGCGGTCCAGGCGCTCCGCCTGTCGATACTGCGCGAGCTCGGAGTGGAAGCCGCAACGGAGTGAGGCTCACCGCGGCGTGCACGGCCCGCCGACGCGCACGGCCACCGGTGCGTGACCTGGTCGGCTGCCGTGCGATGCAAGGGAATCGAGCAGATATGCAATGGCCGGCCGGCGGCAAGTGCCGCAGGCTGGCGCCTCCGCTACGCTGTGCGAAATCAAGGCGCAGCTCGCGCAGGAGGTCCCGATGAGCACACCCGTCCACATCGTCGGCGTCGGCATGATTCCGTTCGCCAAGCCCGGCGCCCACGAACCCTATCCGGCGATGGCGGCGGCCGCGTTGCGCAAGGCGCTCGCGGACGCAGGCGTCGCCTATGACGCCATCCAGCAGGCCTACGTCGGCTACGTCTACGGCGATTCGACCGCCGGCCAGCGCGGGCTGTACGAAGTCGGCATGACGGGCGTGCCGGTGTTCAACGTGAACAACAACTGCTCGACCGGCTCGACCGCGCTGTTCCTCGCGCGCCAGGCCATCGCCAGCGGCGCCGCCGAGTGCGTGCTCGCGCTCGGCTTCGAGCACATGAACCCCGGCGCGCTCGGCGCCCAGTTCAAGGATCGCCCCAGCCCCTTCGATCGCTTCGACGAGGAGACCGAAGCGCTGGTCGGCAACGGCCACATCCCGCTCGCGCTGCGTTACTTCGGCGGCGCGGGGCTCGCGCACATGCAGGAGTTCGGCACCGAGCTGTCGACCTTCGCGAAGATACGCGCGAAGGCGAGCCGCCACGCGGCGAACAACCCGCTTGCCCTGTTCCGCACCGTGGTGACGGAAGAGGAGGTCATGCACAGCCCGGTGCTGTGGCCGGGCGTGATGACGCGCCTGATGGCCTGCCCGCCGACCTGCGGCGCCGCCGCGGCCGTGCTCTGCTCGGAGGCCTATGCCGCGCGCCACGGCCTCAGGCGCGACGTGCGCATCCGCGCCCAGGCGATGACGACCGATACGCCGGCGACCTTCGGCGCGCACGACATGCGCGAAGTCGTCGGTTATTCGATGGCGCGCGCGGCCGCGACGCAGGTCTACGAAGCGGCGGGCATCGGCCCGCAGGACCTCGACGTCGTCGAGCTCCACGACTGCTTCGCGCAGAACGAGCTGATCAGCTACGAAGCGCTGGGACTGTGTCAGCGCGGCGCTGCCGAGCGCTTCGTCTGCGACGGCGACAACACCTATGGCGGCGCGGTGGTGACGAATCCGTCCGGCGGCCTGCTGTCGAAGGGGCATCCGCTCGGCGCGACCGGGCTCGCGCAGTGCACCGAGCTCGTCGAGCAGCTGCGTGGCCAGGCCGGACAGCGCCAGGTCGACGGTGCGCGCCTCGCGCTCCAGCACACCCTGGGTCTCGGCGGCGCATGCGTGGTCACGCTCTACGAGCGCGCCTGAGCGAGCGCGCGTGATCGACCGCAAGTGGATCGGGCAGCGACTGGCGCCGGCGGTGCTGCCGATCGAGCGCACCCGGCTGCAGTTCTTCGCCAAGGCGATCGGGGAGACGGATCCCGTCTATACCGACGTCGCGGCCGCGCGCGCCGCGGGCTATCCCGATCTGCCTGCGCCGCCGACCTTTCTGTTCGCCGCCGAGCTCGATGCGGGAACCACCGCGCGCCTGCTCGAGGATCTGGGCATCCCGCTCGCCAAGCTGCTGCACGGCGAGCAGGGCTTCGTCTATCACCGGCCCGTGTGCGTCGGCGACACGGTGACGGTGGAGTCCGTCATCACCGACGTCTACGACAAGAAGAACGGCGCGCTCGAGTTCGTCGTGAAGAAATCGCGCGCCCTCAACCAGCGCCAGGAGCTGGTGGCCGAGCTGTCGACCACCATCGTCTGCCGGCACTGAGCGGAGCCCGATGCACGCGCCACGCTATGAGGACGTCGCCGTCGGCGACACCCTGCCGCCGCTGAGTCTGCCGCCGGTCGGGCGCACGACGCTCGCGCTGTTCGGCGGTGCCTCGGGCGATCACAACCCGATTCATCTCGACACGGATTTCGCCCGCCGCGCCGGCATGCCGGACGTGTTCGCGCAGGGCATGCTGGGCATGGCCTGGCTCGGGCGCCTGATCACGCAGTGGGCCCCGCAGGCCAGTCTGCGGCGCTTCGATGCGCGCTTCCAGGGCATCACGCATCTCGGCAACGCGATGCGCTGCAGCGGCCGCATCGTCGAGAAACTGGCGCTCGACGGCGAGCGCTGCGTGCGCATCGAGCTGCAGAGCGAGAACCAGTACGGGCAGGTGAAGATCGTCGGCGATGCCGTGGTGGCCTTGCCGTGAACACCGCAACGAAGGACGAATCGACATGACGCGCACGCTGGAAGGGAAGGTGGCCCTGGTCACGGGCTCCGGCCGCGGCATCGGCCGCGCCATCGCGCTGAAGCTCGCGAGCGCCGGCGCGCGGCTGGTGATCAACGATCTCGACGAGGCGCCGGCCGCCGAGGTGGTGGAGACGATACGTCGCCAGGGCGGCGAGGCGCTCGCCTGCAACGGCAGCGTCACGGCGCCCGACTTCGCGGAACGGTTCATCGCGGCCGCCACCGCGAACCACGCAGGCCTCGACATCATCGACAACAATGCGGGCTACACCTGGGACAACGTCATCCAGAAGATGAGCGACGAGCAGTGGTACGCGATGATGGACGTCCACCTGACGGCGCCGTTCCGCATCCTGCGCGCGGCGCAGCCCGTGATCCGCGCGCTCGCCAAGGCCGACGCGGAGAAAGGGCGGCGCAACACCCGCAAGATCGTCAACATCTCCTCCGTGGCCGGGCTGTTCGGCAATGCCGGCCAGGCCAACTACGCGACCGCCAAGGCCGGGATCACCGGCATGACGATGACGCTCGCGAAGGAGTGGGGACGCCTCGACACCACCGTCAACTGCGTGGCCTACGGTTTCATCCGGACACGGCTCACCGAAGCGACGGCCGACGGCAACGCGACGGCCCACATCGACGGTCGCGACATCAAGGTCGGGGTCAATCCCGAGCTGATGCAGATGATGGAGCGCATGATCCCGCTCGGCCGCGGCGGCACGCCGGAAGACGCGGCGGGCGCGGTCTATCTCTTCTGCCTGCCCGAAGCCGACTACATCAGCGGTCAGACGCTGATGTGCACGGGCGGCCTGACGGGCATCTGACGGCAGCCGTTTCCACCGTCGCGCAGCCACGGACCGCGCGCGCTTCCTCTTGCGGGCCCGTCGGCCCCGCCCGCGCGCGGCGCCCCACCCACGCCCTCGCCCAAGCACGGCGGATCCCGCGGGCGGTTGTCAGTGCGCCGTCGATTATCAAGAATGCAGCGACATCCGTTTCCGGCGCCGGGGAGCGCCGCCTGCATCGCGCCACGCATGAAGTCGAAACCCAGCCCTTCGGGACAGCCGCTGCTGACGGTCGGCGTCGCCTACGTCCGCGGCATCCTCGCCGGGGTGCGGGCGCGCGGCCTGCCTTGCGCCGGGCTGCTGCGTGACGCGGGCATCGCGTCCGAGGTCCTCGACGACGATGCGGCAAGAGTCACGGTGCGGCAGATTGCGAGCCTGCTCGAGGTCGTCATCCGCGCGCTCGACGACGAAGCGCTCGGCCTGCTCGCGCATCCGCTGCGGCGGGGCGCCTTTGCGCTGCAGGCGCGCGCGACGCTCGGCGCGCCGACGCTAGCCGTCGCGCTGCGCCGGCTGCTGCACACCTTCCGCCTTCTGCATCACGGGATCGAGCTGATCGAAGTCCGGCGCGACGGGCTCGCCGGCTTCGCGCTGGCCTTCAGCGACGACGCGGCGGCGCGCAACGAATACCTGCACGAACAGGTGCTGCGGGTGTACTGGCGCTTTCTCGCCTGGCTCGTGGGCGGCCATCTGCCGGCGCTGCGCTTCGACTTCGCCTATGCGCGCCCGCCGCAGGCCGAGGACTACCCGCAGGTGTTCCCGGCACCGTGGCAGTTCGGCGCCGCGCGCAGCGCGCTGTGGTTCGAGGAAAGCCGTCTGGCCGCGCCGGTCGTGCGCGACGCGGCCGCGTTCGACGCGTTTCTCGCCAACGGCCTGATCAACGTGCTGCTGCCGAGCCGCGACCAGGGCATGGCCGGCAAGGTCAACGTCTACCTGCGGCAGGCGCTGCCCGAATGGCCGGATCTCGAGCGCACGGCGCAGGCGCTCAACATGGCGGTCAGCACGCTGCAGCGTCATCTCAGCGCCGAGCACACCTCGTTCCAGGCCTTGAAGGATCAGCTGCGGCGGGAGATTGCGATACATCGCCTCCGCACGAGCAACGTGCCGCTGGCGAAGCTCGCCGACGAGCTCGGCTTCGCCGACGCCGCGACCTTCCAGCGCGCCTTCAAGAGCTGGACCGGCCAGCCGCCCGGCAGCTATCGGCGCCAGCCGCAGCCGCTGCGTGCCGTGGCAGCTGCGTCGCGCGCGATCAGTGGATCGCGGCGAACATGATGCGGTCTTCGCTCGCCTCCTCGATCGGGAACTCCTCGACGATGCGGCCCTGTCGCGCGACGAGGATGCGATCCGACACCGCCAGCACTTCCGGCAGGTAGGACGAGATCACGCACACCGCCTTGCCCTCGCTTGCGAGCTGCCTGATCGCCTGGTGGATCTCCGGGATGGCGCCGACGTCGACGCCGCGCGTCGGCTCGTCGAAGAACACGACCTCGGGCTCCTGCACCAGCGACTTCGCGACGACGACCTTCTGCTGATTGCCGCCGGAGAGCTCGATCACCTTCGCGCGCCCGCTCGCCGCCCGCACCTTCAGGCGTTCGATGAAACGCCGCGCCACCGACTGCCGCGCGCCGGCGGTCACGAGGAAGCGAAAGCCGCGCCGCGTCGCCAGATGGCCCAAGTGGATGTTCTCCTCGACCGTCATGGTCTCGAAGAAGCCGTTCAGCTTGCGATCCTCGGTGATGTAGACGATGCCGTCGTCGATGGCCTGGCGCGGCACGTCGTAGCGCACGAGCCGGCCGCGCAGGCGCACGCTGCCGCCGCGAATGAAATTGCGCTTCAGCGCGCCGGCGACGATCTTGGCGGCCTCGGTGCGTCCCGCGCCGATGAGCCCGGCGATGCCGACCACTTCGCCGGCATAGAGTGTGAACGACATGTTCTTGACGGTGTTGCCCATCGTCAGGTTCTCGACGCTCAGCACTTTCTCGCGCGGCCTGCGCGGCATCGGGCCGTCGCGCGCCGCGGACAGGGCCGCGACATCGCGCCCGACCATGTGGCGGACCAGGCTCTCGCGCGTGAAATCGCGGGCCGGCGCGGTAATCACGCGGCGCCCGTCGCGCAGCACCGTGATGCGATCGGCGAGCGCAAGCGCTTCCTCCAGCGCATGGCTGATGAAGACGATGCCGACGCCGCGCGCGCGCAGCTCGCCCAGCAGCTGGAAGAAGTTGTGCTTCTCCTCCGGCGCGAGGCTCGCGGTCGGCTCGTCGAAGATGATCACGCGCGCGCGGTGATGGGCCGCGCGCGCGATTTCGACCATCTGTCGCTGCGCGGTGCCGAGCGTGCCGGCGAGCGCGGCCGGTTCGACGTGGAAGCGCAGCGACTGCAGCAGCTGCTGGGCCTCGATGTTCAGCGCGCGGAAGCTCGTGAACGGGCGCTCGTGCCCGAGCTTGATGTTCTGCGCGACGGTCATCGTCGGCACCAGGCTCGTCTCCTGGTAGACCATCGCGATGCCGGCCTGCAACGCGGCGCCCGGTCGCGTGAAGCGCACGGCCTGGCCGTCGACCAGACAGCGGCCTGCCGTCAGCTCGATCGCGCCGGCGATGGCCTTGCACAGCGTGGACTTGCCGGCGCCGTTCTCGCCGACCAGCGCATGAATCTCGCCGGCGTACAGATCGAAGTCCACGTCGGCCAGCACGTTGACGCCGGCATAGGCCTTGGTGCCCTGCTCGACGCGCAGGATCGGCGGCGCGTTCATGGCTTCGCTGCGGCGCTGGCGATCGCGCCGGCGTCGAGCAGCCGTCCGCTGCCTTTCGACACGACCACGAGGCGCGCGTCGATCGCCCGTGCCGCGGTGATGCCGTGATGCAGGCCGCCGGCGCGGCTGTGCAGGCTCGCGCTGCATTCGAGCTCGGCCGACAGCCGCGCGACGAGGCCATAGGAGCGCGGTGGCGCCCAGGGCTTGACGACGCCGAGCTTCTTCAGCGCGCCACCCTGCAGCGGCTCCAGATAATGGCCGCTCGCATGCAGGCTGGGCGCGATCCAGAACTGCGGATCGATCGTCGCCAGCATCTCCTCGCGATACTTGCGTTCGCGCAGCACGAGCTCGACGAGATGGGTGCGGGCCGCGAACACCGCGAGCCATGCGCCGCCCGCCGGGTCGCGGCCGAGCCGGCCGGGATAGCCCGGCAGATTGCGCAGCACGGGCGTGCAGGCGCCGGCCAGGTCCAGGCACTGCACGCGATGGCGCCAGCTTTCGCTGAACCACAGGCACTCGCCTCGCGCATCGGCGAGCAGGCCGGCCGGCCAGGCGAGGCCGTCGGCCAGCACACTTGCCTGAGACAGATCGGCGGCTGCGAGCACGATGCGGCCCGACGCGCCTTTCTCCATCAGATCGTGCGTCCAGCGCGAGGCTGGATGACGGGCCGAGCCGTCGGCGATCAGCAGGCGACCGTCCGGCAGCGCGGCGAGCGCCGTCACGCAGCGCAAGGGGCGGCCGGCCACCCGATCGAGGCGCGCGGTTTCACGCGCCGCCGCGTCGAGGCGCACGACGCCGCGGTCCTCGAGCGCCGCGTAGAGGGTGTCGCCCTGCGCCAGCAGCGCACCGACCGCGTGCTCGCATTCGGCGTACAGGCTGCGCGTCGCGAGATCCTGCGTGCTCATCGACCAGATCGCGCGGTCGGCGGACACGAACGCGCGGCCATCGGCGCCAGCGGCGAGATCGTCGCAGCCCGGCAGCGCCGGGCCGAGCGTGCGCGCTACGTCCAGCCCGCGGTTCGGCGTCCACGGGCCGTCCATCACGGGCAGGACGTCGGCCGCGTCCTGCTCGCGGAACACGATCGACTTCAGATCCGCCAGCAGGTGCTCAAACGGCACGCCCGGTCTCCCTGCGACCCCAGTAGCTGTCGCAGCCCGTCCACGTCGGATCGGCTCCCGGCAGATCGATGCAGCCGATG
>JBFWSI010000093.1:0-9780 GCA_050248455.1 Gammaproteobacteria bacterium
CCTTGTCGCTCTCCAGCGTCAGCAGCGGCGCTTCGGCGCCGATCACGTCGCCGGGCTTGACGAGAATCTCGATGACGTCGACCTCGGGGAAATCGCCGAGATCGGGGACGCGCACTTCACGCAGGCTGGTCTTCGCGTCCGCGTTCGCCGCGGGCGCGGCCGGCGTCGCGGCGGCCGCCTGCGGGGCAGGGGCCGGCGCTGCGGCGGGCGCAGGTGCGGAGGCCGCGGCAGGCGCGGCAGGCGCGGCAGGCGCAGGCGCCTCGGCGGGCGCCGCCGGTGCCGCTGCGGCATCGCTCGCGTCGTCGATGCTCAAGGTCAGGATGCGTGCGCCTTCGCCGACCTTGTCGCCGAGCTTCACGCCGATGCTGCCGATGCGGCCGGCGCGCGGCGCGGGGATGTCCATCGTCGCCTTGTCGCTCTCCAGCGTGATCAGCGGGTCCTCGGGCGCGACGACGTCTCCCGGCTTGACGAGGATGTCGATCACGTCGACCGCGTCGAAGTCGCCGATGTCGGGGACGAGAACTTCTATTTCCATGCGTGACTCGCTTTCCGCGTCGCCGACCGTTGGGGTGGAAGGCCCGCAGTATAAAAGTTGGTCGCAGGCATTAATGACCCAAAGCGGCGGCGCAAGGCCGGCTTCGCGCATTTTTTCGACTGCGGGCGCGACGCTTCGTATCCATTCCTGCCACCGCGGCCGTCGGCCCCGCCCTCACACGGTCACCGGGTTCGGCTTTTCGGGATCGATGCCGTACTTCGCGATCGCCTCGGCGACTCTTGCCGGCGCGATCTTGCCGTCGTCGGCGAGCGCCTTCAGCGCGGCGACGACGACGAAGTGGCGGTTGACCTCGAAGAACTCGCGCAGCTTGCGGCGCGAATCCGAACGGCCGAAGCCGTCGGTGCCGAGCACGCGATAGCGCGCGGGCACGAACTCCCGGATCTGATCCGAATAGGTCTTCATGTAGTCGGTGGCGGCGACGACGGGGCCCGTTTCGCCCTCGAGCTGGCGCGTGACCCAGGGTTTGCGCGGCTCGGCCTCGGGATGCAGCATGTTCCAGCGCGCACAGGCGACGCCGTCGCGGCGCAGCTCGTTGATGCTCGTCGCGCTCCACACGTTGGCGGCGATCCCGAAGTCCGCTTCGAGCAGCTCGCCGGCCGCGATCACCTCGCGCAGGATCGTGCCGCTGCCGAGCAGCTGGAGCTTCGCCTTCTTGCGTTCCTGCAGCTTGTACAGGCCCTTGACGATTCCTTCCTCCGCGCCCGCCGGCAGCGCCGGGTGCACGTAGTTCTCGTTCATCACGGTGATGTAGTAGAAGACGTTCTCCTGGCGCTCGAACATGCGCTTCATGCCGTCGTGCACGATGACCGCGAGCTCGTAGGCGAAGGTCGGATCGTAGGACACGCAGTTCGGGATGGTCGAGGCGAGCAAATGGCTGTGGCCGTCCTGGTGCTGCAGGCCCTCGCCGGCGAGCGTCGTGCGGCCCGAGGTGCCGCCGAGCAGGAAGCCGCGCGCCTGCATGTCGCCGGCCGCCCAGGCGAGATCGCCGACGCGCTGGAAGCCGAACATCGAATAGAAGATGAAGAACGGGATCATCTGCAGGCCGTGGTTCGCATACGAGGTCGCCGCGGCGATCCACGAGCACATCGCGCCCGCCTCGTTGATGCCTTCCTCGATGACCTGGCCCTTGATGTCCTCGCGGTAGTACATCACCTCGTCGCGATCGACGGGCTCGTAGAGCTGGCCGACCGAGGAGTAGATGCCGAGCTGGCGGAACATGCCTTCCATGCCGAAGGTGCGCGCCTCGTCCGGCACGATCGGCACGACGCGCGGGCCGATCTGCTTGTCGCGCGTCATCGCGGTGAGCAGGCGCACGAAGGCCATCGTGGTCGAGATGTCGCGGTCCTCGGTGCCCTTCAGCATCGCGTCGAACATCGACAGCGGCGGAATGGCGATGGGCTCGGCGCTGCGCCGGCGCCGCGGCAGGAAACCGCCCATCGCCGCCGTGCGCTCGCGCAGGTATTTCATCTCCGGGCTGTCCTCGGGCGGCCGGTAGAACGGCGCGTTCGCGAGGTCGGCGTCGGAGATCGGGATGTCGAAGCGATCGCGGAAGTGGCGCAGCGCGTCCTCGCCCATCTTCTTCTGCTGGTGCGTGACCATCTTGCCTTCGCCGGCCTCGCCCATGCCGTAGCCCTTGATGGTCTTGCACAGGATGACGGTCGGCTGGCCGGTGTGCTGCATCGCCTGCGCATAAGCCGCATAGACCTTGTGCGGATCGTGGCCGCCGCGGTTCAGGCGCCAGATGTCCTCGTCGGTCATGTTCGCGACCATGGCCTTGAGCTCGGGGTACTTGCCGAAGAAGCGCTCGCGCACGAAGGCGCCGTTCATCGCCTTGTAGGCCTGGTATTCGCCGTCGACCGCCTCCTCCATGCGCTGCAGCAGCAGGCCCTTGGTGTCGCGCGCGAGCAAGGGATCCCAGTACGAGCCCCAGATCACCTTGATCACGTTCCAGCCGGCGCCGCGGAAGTCGGACTCGAGCTCCTGGATGATCTTGCCGTTGCCACGCACCGGGCCGTCGAGACGCTGCAGGTTGCAGTTGATGACGAAGATGAGATTGTCGAGCTTCTCGCGCGAGGCGAGCGCGGCCGCGCCGAAGGACTCGGGCTCGTCCATCTCGCCGTCGCCGATGAAGGCCCAGACCTTGCGGCCCTCGGTGTTCACGAGCCCGCGATTGTGCAGGTAGCGCATGAAGCGCGCCTGGTAGATCGCCATGATCGGGCCCAGGCCCATCGACACCGTCGGGAACTGCCAGAAGTCCGGCATCAGCCACGGATGCGGATAAGAGGTGAGGCCCTTGCCGTCGACGTCCTGGCGGAAGTTGTCGAGCTGCTCCTCGCTGATGAGGCCCAGCAGATAGGCGCGCGCATAGATGCCGGGCGCGGAATGACCCTGCATGTAGACGAGATCGCCGCCGTGCGTGTCGCTCGGGGCATGCCAGAAATGGTTGTAGCCGACTTCGTAGAGCGTCGCCGCCGACGCGTAGCTCGCGATGTGGCCGCCGAGCTCGCGGTTCTTGCGGTTTGCCTTCACCACCATCGCCATCGCGTTCCAGCGGTTGATCGAGCGGATGCGCCATTCGAGCGCGGGATCGCCCGGCGTGTACTGCTCGCGATGCGGCGGAATGGTGTTGATGTAGGCGGTGTTCGCCGAGTAGGGCAAGGTGGCCCCGGAGCGGCGCGCCTTGTCGATCAGGCGTTCGAGCAGATAGTGCGCGCGCTCGATGCCTTCGCTTTCGACGACGGCCTCGAGGGCTTCGATCCACTCGCGGGTTTCGACGGGGTCGAGATCGTTGGTCACGGGGGTATTGACGGGAGTCGACATGAGCGCACGAGTCTCCTGCATTGGGGAGCCACCGCGACGGGCGACGGCTTCCGCGGGTCATGGCCGGGCCGTTCGCCGCAGCGGCGACGACGGGCGTCCGACGCCGGCCTGTCGTTGCGCTCGTCACGGCGCAGATCCTTCGCCTCGTAGTGTACCGTAGGCCGTGCGCGGCGCGGGTCGCGGTGAGACCGGGGCTTACGTCGCTACGAGCTCATAACGGTCGCGCTGCCGTCAACTTTAGCGTCGGCACCGCGAGCAAGGACGGCGAGCCGCTGCGGCGCCGGTCTTCGAGGACCTGTCACGGGAGATTTCGCCGCATGCCGAGGATCCCTGCCACGATTGACGTCGCGCTGTCGAGCAGCGAGCAGCCCGCCACCGAGACGCAGGTCGACGCGGTCACCGCGTGGATCTGCGTCACGCCCGAGCAGCCGCGCTGGCGCGGGGTGCCGCATGCGCGCACGCTGGCGCTGCGTCACGCGCGGCAGCCGGGTGTCGCGGTCAGCGAAGCCTGGGCGACCGACCTGCCGAATCGCCGCTCGACGCGCGCGGTGCATCTGCCGCTCGCAGCGGAGGCCAGCGCGTTCGAGTTGCTGACGGCGGCGCGCCGCGCGGCCGAGCTCGCGCTCGAGCACAATCCGAAGGAGCTGCTCGTGAGCCTGCACGGCTGTGCGCCCGGTGCGGCCGCAGCGATTGCCGAAGCCCTCGCGAGCGCCGCACTCGCGCGCATCGTGCCCTTGCCCGTCGCGAAGCGCACGGCGCCGCCGTCACCGGTGCTCGCGCGGATCAGGGTGCACGGCAAGGGCGTCGCGCTCGATGTCCGGCGGATCCGCGCCGAGGCCGAAGGCAACGGCCTCGTACGCCAGCTCGCGGCGTTGCCGCCGAACGAGCTGACGCCGGGACGCTATCGCGAGCGCGCCGCACAGCTCGCGGGCGAGCGCGATCTGCGCTACGAGTTCCACGATCTCGCGGCGCTCAGGCGCCGCGGCGCCGGCGCCTTCCTCGCCGTCGTCCAGGGCAGCAGCACCGCCGACGCCGGCATCGTCCACCTCGGCTATAGGCCCGCGGCGGCGCGACGCGGACTTCCGCGGCTCGCGCTCGTCGGCAAGGGGATCTGCTACGACACGGGCGGCGTGAACCTGAAGCCGGCGCGGCACATGTTCGGCATGCACCAGGACATGACGGGCAGCGCCGTGGCGCTCGCGACGCTGTTGACGCTGCAGCGGCTCGAAGTCCCGTTCGCCGTCGACTGCTGGCTCGCGCTGGCCGCGAACCACGTCGGCCCCGACGCCTATCAGCCGAACGACGTCGTGCACGCCGCCGACGGCACCAGCATCGAGGTCGTGCACACGGATGCCGAAGGCCGGATGGTGCTGGCCGACACGCTGCTGCTCGCCACTGCCGGCAAGCCGACGCTGACCATCGACTACGCGACCCTGACCGGCACCTGCATCTACGCGCTCGGCAAGGGCTACAGCGGCATCTTCACGAACCGCCCCGCGCTGGTGAATCTGCTGACGGAAGCGGGACGCGCCAGCGGCGAACGCGTCTGGCCTTTCCCCTTCGACGCCGACTACGACAAGCTGCTCGAGAGCGCGGTCGCGGACCTCAAGCAGTGCGCGCTCGACGGCGAAGCCGATCACATCCTCGCCGCGCGCTTCCTCGGCCGCTTCGTGCAGAACGGCGTGCCGTGGATCCACCTCGATCTCGCGAGCGCCAACCGCAAGGGCGGCCTCGCCCACGTCGCCAGCGACGAAACGGGCTTCGGCGTGCGCTACACCTGCCAGCTGCTGCTGGACCAGAAAGTGCTCGAGCGGCTGGGATGAAGGGGGATCCAAACAGCCGAGCGCAAATATCGGTCAAGGGCATCGATCTATGCGTCATTCCCGCGCAAGCGGGAATCCACGCAATACCCCGGCGTCGAGCGCAGAAAACGAATCGCCTGACGGAGACCTCGTCGTCAGGCGTGGATTCCCGCTTGCGCGGGAATGACGACGGAGGTTTCTGCGCTGAAATGCGCCATCGAGCAGGCAGGCGCCGATTCCCGCGTCGGCGCTTCGACTAGCGCCGAACCCCGGATTCCGCTGCGCTCCTTCCGGGCTACGAGAATGGCCCTTTCGCCCTCCGTGGCGATTGACCTACGTTCATTGCGCCTCTCGGTGTTCTCTGTGTTCTCGGTGGCAATAGCGGCTTTCAATCCTGGCCCGCGGCGGAGGCAGGCACGGGCGCTGATGGGCACGGCGCCGTCCGCGCGCAGCGCGAGCCGCTTTCGTAGACGAAGCGGATGAAGTCGCCGCCGGACATGTAGCGCTCGGCCAGGGCGCCGGCGGCGGGGCCGCGATCGATTTCCTTGAGATAGCACTCGAGGGCTTCGGGCGGGCCGCTGCAGGCGAAATCGAGCGGACGCACCTGGCCGGCGTTGGTGGCGAGCACGTAGCCGCCGTCGTAGCGCGCCCAGCTCTTCGCGAAACGCTGCCGGGCACAGTCACAGGCGAGGTAGCGATCGGCGAACTCGATCATCTTGCCGACGGTCATGCCCGGCATCGCCTCGTCCACCTCGCGCGCGTTGACGAGGCGCGCGGTCAGCAGCTCGCGCGGCGTCAGCGAGGGATCGACCGTCGGCTGCGGCGCGGCAGCGGCTTCGTCCTTCTTGCGGTCGAGGAAATCGGGCTTGAGGTCGGGCGCCTTGCAGCCCGCTACGGCGAGGCCGACGGCGAGCAGCGACACGAGGCGTAGGGACGTGAATCCTGTCATCGGGAGAGTCCTGGCTGGAGTGCTTCAGCGCGCGGCGGGCGCGGGCCCCACTTCGCGCTGGAACGCATGTTTCTCGCGCTCGAACAGGATGCGCGCGACGATGATGTCGAGGATCGTCCGCACGCGCCGCTCGAGCGGCCGGCCGGCACGATAGTCCGCGGCGGCGAAATAGTCGATGCGGTTCGCGCGCGCGAGCTCGCGACAGACCTCGATCGACGGCGCTTTCCCCGGATCGTGCACGGCGACGGCGAAGCCGCCGTTGTTCTTGGTCACCGTCATGCACGGCACGTCGGTGAGGCCGTCGCCGATGTAGAGCATGTGTCCGAACGGAATCGGCCGCGCGGCCTCGGGCATGTACTCGTTGATCGACTCGCGCGTCTCCTCGCGGCCCTTGTTGATGCGGAAGAGATACTGCGTCTTGCTCGTGTCGTTGATGACGATGGTCGGGAAGCAGGCCACTTCGTGATGGTTGAAGTAGTACTGCGAGGCGTAGATGCGCTCGAAGTGCCGCTTGATGCTGATCCCTTCGAGGATCTCGCTCAGCCCGGCCGAGACGATGTAGTGCCTGACGCGCACGGCCCCGCCGGACGCCGCGTGCACGTAGCGGTTCACGCGCTCGAACCAGCCCTCGACCCCCGGGAAGTAGCGGATGCCGCGCGCGAGCGAGCGCAGCGACTTGCGGCTGACGTGCGCCTTGTTGGCTTCGATCTTCTCCACCAGCAGGCGCATGTAGGTCAGGATCCCGTCGCCGCCGGTGCGGCGGACCTCCGCGTTGACCTCGTCCCAGAAGTCCGCGGCGGCGATGCCGAGCTGCGGCAGCACCGTGTACTCCTGCATCGGCTGCGGCGTCAGCGTGCCGTCGAAGTCGTAGATCAGCGCGAGCGTGTTGCGCGCGAACGGCGGCGCCTGCCCGCGCGACGCGCGGCGGCGCGTCGTTGCCGGCTTCTTCGTGCGCGCCGCCGTCATCGCGGCGCTCAGGGCTTGCCCGCGCCGAGATCGGCGACGGCCTGTGCGAAGCGTCCCTCGTCGCGGGCGACGCTCAGCCGGTCCAGGCGCTCGATCGCGAATTCGGGATTCTTCGCCTTCAGCACCGCATAGGCGTCCAGCACGGCGCTCATCGCGGCCTGCGGGTCGTCGCCGTGCTTGCCGGTGACGAGCTGCGATTCGAGGTTGCCGCCCATGTAGGCCGCATACAGCACGGCCTGCGCTTCCCGCGGATAGTCCTTGTACATCCAGAACACGAGATTGCTGTTCAGCACCGTGTGCACGGCGCCGCCCTGCATGTAGCGCAGGAAGATGGGCGCGTCCTTCAGATGCTCGAGCGGTGCGGCCTTGAAGCTGCGCCAGGCGGCGAGCGCATCGCCTTCGCTGACGGTGGGCGGCGCTTCGGCCGACTGCGCCGCGAGCGGCGGCGCGAGGATCGCGAGCAGTGCCATCGAGGCGAGGGTCAGCGGACGAAAAGCGTGAAACGGCATGCAGGCATTCACCTCGGTCGTGGTTCGATGCTCGGCGTGGGATCAGGCGTCGAGGTTCAACAAGCGCCGCACGCGGCGCGCAGCGTCCGCCATCGACGGCAGGACTTCGCGCACCAGCGCCGCGAGGGCGGCGCTGGGCGGTTTCAGATCGGGCACCATCAGCGTCCACATGCCGGCGTCGACGGCGGCGCGCGCGCCGACCTCCGAGTCCTCGATCGCGATGCAGTGCACGGCGTCGACGCCGATCGCCTCGGCGGCGCGCAGGAAGATGTCCGGGGCCGGCTTGCCGGCCGTGACCTGATCGCCGGTGATGCACACCGGCAGATAGTCGAGCAGGCCGGCGGCGGCGAGCGCGGCCTGGGCGTGGCCGCTGCGCGTCGAGGTCGCGACCGCGACGGGCACGCCGTGCGCGCACAGCGCGTCGAGCAGCTCCGGGACGCCGGGCTTGCTGCGTATGCCGTGCGTCCCGACGACTTCGCGATAGATCTGCTCGAAGCAGCGCCGGTACTCGCCCAGCGGAAAATCGGCGCCGAAGGCCGCGAGCAGCGCCGCCTCGACCTGTGCGCCGGGCAGGCCCAGCAGATCGGCATACAGCTCGTCGCTGAGCGTGCGGCCGAAGGGCACGGCGGCCTGCTGCGCGGCGCGGCGGATGATCGGCTCGGAGTCGATCAGGACGCCGTCCATGTCGAAGACCACCGCGCGCAGCATCGTCACGCGCTCCCGTTGCCGGCGCGATCGTGCGCGGCGCAGGCGCCGAGCAGCGCCTCCAGCACGGTCAACGGTCGCGCGTCGATGATCAGCCGATCGAGCTCGATCGGATCGAGGAAGCCCTCGGCGACGCTGTGCTCGAGCGCGGCGAGCCAGGGCCGGAAGTAGCCGTCGACGTCGAGCAGCGCGATCGGCTTGTCGAGCTGACGCAGCTGGCGCCAGGCCATCACTTCGAGCAGCTCGTCGAAGGTGCCGATGCCGCCGGGCAATGCGATGAAGGCGTCCGCGATCGCCATCATCATCGACTTGCGCTCGAAGAGATCGGTGCTCGTGTGGATGCTCTGCAGCCCCGGGTGCAGCAGCTCGCGCGTGTTCAGGAAATGCGGGATCACGCCCGTCACGTGCCCGCCGTGATCGAGACAGGCCTGGGCGACGACGCCCATCAGCCCGACGCGTCCGCCGCCGTAGACCAGCCCGCAGCCTTCGTGGGCGAACAGCGCGCCGAGCTCGCGCGCGACCTCGACGTAGCGCTCGCGCACGCCGAAGCGCGCGCCGCAGAACACCGCGATCTTGCGCATCGCCGTCATTCGCCCGCCACCCACATCAATTCGCCGCTCAGCACGGCCCAGGTCGCGTTGACGCGCGCGAGGCGGATCAGGCGCCCCGTGCCGCAGGCCGGCCCGCAGGCGAACTCGACGTAGACCAGCGCGTTCGCGAGCGCGTCGTCGAGCGCGACGCGCGAGACGCTCAGCAGCCCGGGGGCGTGCGGGAAGCGCTTGTGGAAACGCTTCCAGCCGGCGGCGGGATCGTCATCGGCGAAAATCTTCGCGCGCAGCGCATCGTCGACGAGCTCGACCCTGGCCTTCAGCGTGAATTTCGCTTCCAGCGTCGCCGTCTCGCGGTTCAGGTTGGTCCAGAAATAGAGCAGCGCCGGCGTCGTTTCCAGCGTGGTCGCGAGCGCCTGCAGATCGGCGCCGGGCGGCACGACCGTTTCGGGCTTGCCCGTCGTCCTGGCCGAGATCGCGATCGCCTTCGTGTCCGGCGGCAGGCCGTGCGCGATCACGGCCGACAGCACCGCGTACTCGTCGGCCGTCGGCGTCAGCGCGTGGGCGGAGAGCGCGTGGCCGCCGCACAGCAGGGCGACGACGAGCAGACGCCAGGCGCGCAGCATCGACCTCACGCGACGACGCTCGTGTTCGCAGCGGGCGTCGCGGCGGCCGGGAAGAAGCGGCGGTAGGCGAGGGCGAGCGCGATCGAGGACACCGGCAGCACCCAGATCAGCCCGACGATCACGAGACCGCCGAGCGCGAGCAGGAGGCCGAGCACGAGCAGCAGCGCCGCGCAGCGAAACCAGCGCGGATGGACCGCGGCGAGCGAGCTTTTCATCGCCGCGATCGCGCCGAGCCTGCGATCGACGACCAGCGGCAGCGCGAACATCAGCGCGACCGACAGATAGAGGCCGGGCAGGAG
>JBFWSI010000094.1:0-9771 GCA_050248455.1 Gammaproteobacteria bacterium
GCGAGCTGCTGCCGCGGCCGATCGAGCCGCGCGTCTCGCAGCTCGCGCGCGAGATCGACGCCGTGCTCGCCGAGTTCCTGCGCGGCCAGCTGACGGTGATGGCCGCGCTCGCGACGATCTACATCGTGGGGCTCTGGCTGTGCGGGCTCGAGCTCGCGTTCTCGATCGGCCTCATCGCCGGCCTCGTCAGCTTCGTGCCTTATCTCGGCGTCATCGTCGGCGTGCTGCTCGCCGGCATCGCCGCGCTGCTGCAGTTCCAGGACTGGGTGCACCTGCTCGCCGTCGTCGCCGTGTTCGGCGTCGGCCAGATGCTCGAGGGCATGGTGCTCTCGCCGCTGCTCGTCGGCGATCGCATCGGGCTGCATCCCGTCGCGGTGATCTTCGCGGTGATGGCGGGCGGCCAGCTGTTCGGTTTCTTCGGCGTCCTGCTCGCGCTGCCGGTCGCCGCGGCGGTCGTCGTGCTCCTGCGTCATTCGCACGACGAGTACAAGCGCAGCGGTCTCTACGGTCCGGCGCCTGCCGTCGACGCGACCGCGCCCGCCGACGCGGCGGAATGAGCGCCGGTGGCGATCGCTGGCGCCAGCAGACGCTCGCGCTCTTCCGTGACGCGGGCGCGAGCTTCGACAGCTTCGAGCCCGCCGACAATCGCGAGGCGCTCGCGGCCACGCGCGCCTGGGCGGCGGGCGAAGGTCCGTGGTGCCTGTTCGTGTGGGGCGCGGCGGGTGTCGGCAAGTCGCATCTCCTGCAGGCGGCGGTGCGCGAAATCACCGAGCGCGGGGCGCGGGCGATGTACCTGCCGCTGTTCGAGCTGCGCAGCTATGGGACGGACGCGCTCGACGGGCTAGACGCTCTCGACGCGCTGGCGCTCGACGACGTCGACGCGCTGCTCGGCGAGCGCCGCTGGGAGGAACGGCTGTTCACGCTCTACAACCGCGTGCAGGCCGCGGGCGGCAGACTGATCTTCAGTGCGCCGGTCGCGCCGCGCGAGCTCGGCTGCGGGCTGCCCGATCTGCAATCGCGGCTCAGCGCGGCGCTGGTCTTTCACCTCGCGCCGCTCGACGACGACGCGCGGTGCGCCGCGCTCGTGCACGCCGCCGCCGGCCGCGGCATCGCGCTGCCCGAGGCAGTCGCCGTCTACCTGCTGCGCCGGCTGCCGCGCGACCTCACCGCACTGAACGCCGTGCTCGACACGCTCGACGCCGCCTCCCTGAGCGCCGGCCGCCCGCTGACCATCCCGTTCGTGCGCGAGGTGCTGGGGTCGGACGACGACGACACGGCTTCATAGGCCCTTCGTCAGCCCAACCTACGGGCCATAAGAGGGCCGGCTCGCGCGATCTCGTAGCCCGGGTGGAGCGCGCAGCGCGCAACCCGGGATTGGGCGTGTCGGTGTGCCGAAGATCCCGGGTTTCGCTACGCTGCACCCGGGCCACGAGAACGTCGAGGGAATCAGACTTTCAGCCTGGCGCGTGCGCCGTTGCCGACGACGTGCGCCGCGGTCGGGGTGTTGAAGTGCGCCGCGAGCATCCAGATGTCCTTGTCGCAGAGCTTCTCGAGGATCTTCCTGCGCGTATTGGTCGAGGCCGTGGAGTCCATGCAGAAGGCGCTGTACCACTCGGGATAGGCGATCTGGATTGGATGATGGAAGGAGTCGCCGGTCAGCAGAGCCTGGCCCTTCCGGCCCTTGACGTTGATGCACACGTGTCCCGGCGAATGGCCGCGGCTAGGCTCCAGCCACACGGTGTCGTCGAGGGCGAAGTCGCTGGCGACCAGGTCCGCCTTGCCGGCCTCGTACACCGGCAGCACGCTGTCGGCATAGGCGCCGTCGAGGCCGTGGTCGTCCTGATTGTTGGCCCAACCCTCGAACTCGGTCTTGTCGAAGACGTAGCGTGCGTTGGGAAAGGTCGGCACCCATTTGCCGTTCTCGAGCTTGGTGTTCCAGCCGACGTGATCGAAATGCAGGTGTGTGCACATCACGTGCGTGACCTGCTCGGGCGTGACGCCGACCGCGGCCAGCTTGTCGAGATAGGGCGAGCTGTAGCCGATCCAGTCGGGCACGCCGTTGCGGGGCTTGTCGTTGCCGAGACAGGTGTCGACCAGGATCAGATTCCTGCCCGAGCGCACGACGAAGGTGTGCAGCGACAGGTGCAGGATGTCCTCCGCGGGCGAGCCCTTGGGCGGCAGGAAGTGCGGCTCCAGCCACGCGCGCTGCGAATCGAGGATCGCCCGATCGAAGGTCGGGTAGAAATCCTTCAGCGGCAGCAGCGCGCCGTACCAGTCCTGCACGCGATCGATGGTGACGTTGCCGAAATCGAGTTGTTTCACATTCCTCTCCTCTGTTGACGGTTTTTGTCGTGTCGTGGCGCGGGATCAGGCTGCCCGGGCCGGCGCCTGCGGGACGGTCCTCCAGAATTCCGGATCGTGGCCGTACATGATCCGCGCGCCGCGGCGCTGCAGCTCCTTCAGTTTCTGCAGGGACTGCATCATCGCGTCCCTGTCGGACACGATGCGCGGCAGGCGCATCTCGTCCAGGGTCCGCCGCAGGTAGCAGGCATCGCCGCACAGTACCACCTCACCGCTCTCGGTCTGCAGCTGCAGCGACTGATGGCCCGGCGTGTGGCCCGGGGTCGGGAGGCAGCGCACCGAACCGTCGCCGAACACGTCGTGCTCGCCGTCGACCACGAGCACGTCGTGGCCGTGATCGTAGTCGCGCGGATCGTAGTAATTGGCCTCGATCAGCTCCGGCACATGGCCCGCTTCCCACTCCTTCTTCTGCACCACGACGCGCGCATTCGGGATCAGCGCATTGCCGCCGGCGTGATCGAAGTGCAGGTGGGAGTTGATCAGGTAATCGACGTGCTCGCCGTCGCGGCCGATGTCGGCGAGACGCGCGGCGATCTCTTCACCGGGTTCGAAGTTCACCTGGAAATACGGCTCCAGCGGGCCGAGCGCCCTTTGTTTGTCCTTCTGCACCAGCAGCGACATGCCGGAATCGAACAGCGCCACGCCTTTCCTGTGCTCGATCAGATAAGCGGGGATCGGCACCTCGAGCGTGCCCGTGCCGCCCTCGATCAGCAGTTCGACGGGCATGGTCAGGTAGCCGCAGGTCATGGCGTAGAGTTTGGCGGTCATCGTGATCCTCCTTCGCATCGAACGAGGCCGGTGACGGCGACCCCCGTCCCGCTAATGCAGAGCAGCACGACCGTGTGCCGGCCTTCTTCTCGGCTGCTCCTGCCTTCCGGCTGAATCATGGCGATTGTGCGCTCGAACGAATGCCGGCGTCCAAAGCGCGGTGTGACGCCAGCCGCGCGAGACGCTTGCCGAGCGCGACGCAGAGCTCGCGCTCGTGTTCGGACAACGGGCGATCGTCGTTGGGGCCGGCGACGTGGCTCGCGCCGTAAGGCGTGCCGCCAGTCGTCGTCGCGGTGAGGGCGGCTTCGCTGTAGGGCAGGCCCACGATCAGCATGCCGTGGTGAAGCAGCGGCAACATCATCGACAGCAACGTGCTTTCCTGTCCGCCGTGGAGGCTCGCGGTCGACGTGAACAGCGCGGCGGGCTTGTCGATCAGCGCCCCCGACAGCCACAGATCCGAGGTCGAATCCCAGAATGCCTTCATCGCCGCCGCCATGTTGCCGAAGCGCGTCGGCGAGCCCAGCGCGAGCGCGTCGCAGTCGCGCAGTTCGTCCTTGCCGACGAAAGGCGCATCTGCGTCCGGCACGGCGTCCGGCGGCGCGCCCCACGGCGGCACGGTGCGCAGGATCGGCACGGCGCTCGGCACGAGCAGCACGCCGCGCGCGATCTGCTCCGCCATCTGGCGCACGTGGCCGCGCCGGCTGTAGTAGAGCACGAGAATCTTGCTCATCGCGTCGAGTCGAGCAGCGCCAGCACGTTCTCCGGCGGGCGGCCGATCGCCGCGCGCCTGCCGACGACGACGATCGGGCGCTCGAGCAGCACCGGATGCGCGGCGATTGCCGCGATCAAGGCTTCGTCGTCGGCCAGCTTCGCGGCGAGCCCGAGCTCCGTGAACGGTGCTTCGCCGCGTCGAATGAACTCGCGCGGCGGCCTGCCCAGCGCTTGCATCAGACCGTGCAGCAAGCCCGTGTCAGGCGCGTCCTTCAGATACTCGACGATCTCGACGTCGACACCGCGCTCCTCGAGCAAGGCGAGCGTCTGCCTCGATTTCGAGCAGCAGGGGTTATGGTAGATAATCGCCTTCACGAACTGACTCCCGGGATCCGGCGGATGAGCGCCAATGGTGATCGCGAAGCGCGCGCGAGGCAACGTCGAAGGGCCTCGTCGTGAACGGCACGGCAGCGGCGACGCTGCTCGTCGCTCTCGCCGTGCTGACGGCGGGCGCGCTCGTGCGGCTGCGCGACGCCGATGCCGGGCTGCAGGCGGCCGCGTTCGAGCGCGCCCACGCGCTCGCCGCGGCGGCCGTCGACGCGGCGCGCCGCGAGCGCGTCCTGTGGCTGCACACCGAATCCCTGCTGCTGCGCGCGGTGCGCCGTGCGGCCGTCGGCGATACGCCGTCGGCGCTGCGCCTCGCACGTGCCGCGCACCGCGAAGCCGAGCTCGCGCGCAACCAGGCGCGTCTGGAAGCGGCGCGCTACGGCCTCGAGCTCGGCCGCGCGACGCTGGCCGCGCCCGCGCTCACGTCGCTGGAACGCGCGCTCCACGCCCACGACGGTCGCGCCGCGCTCGCACTCGCGCGGCACTTCGGGCTCGTGGACTGAGCGCAGCGCGAGGGGCGGGCATGGGCGTCGACGTTCGCGGGCTCCTCGTCATCATCGGCCAACGCATCCTCAGCGTCGTCGTCGACGTCTGCCGCCGCTTCGACGCGCAGCGCGGCTTCGACATCGCCGCGGCGCTCGCCTTCACGACGATCCTCGCCCTGGTCCCGCTGTTCGTCGTCGGCTTCGGCGCGATGTCGCTGTTTCCGGCCTTCCACGCCTGGCAGGGCACGATCGAGCATTTCGTGTTCCACAATTTCGTGCCGGCGATGGGCGAGCAGGTGCAGGCCTATCTCGTCGAGTTCACGGCCAAGGCGCGTGAACTGCGCGCGATCGGCATCGTCTTCCTCGTCGTCACCGTGCTGTCGATGCTGGCGACGATCGAGACCACCTTCAACGTGATCTGGGGCGTGCGCCGGCAGCGGCCTTACGCGGTGCGCTTCCTCGTCTACTGGGCGATCCTCACGCTCGGCCCGCTGCTGATGGGCATCGGCATCGTCGCGACCTCGACGCTGGTGTCGCTACCGCTGCTGCGCGCCACGGTGGACACCGAGCTCGCGGCCTCGCGCTTCCTGACCTGGCTGCCGCTGGTCGCGACGACCACGGCCTTCGTGCTCTGCTACAAGCTGATCCCGCATTGCCCGGTGCGCCTGCGCCATGCGCTGATTGGCGGGATCACCGCGGGCCTCGCCTTCGAGGCGGCGAAGCACCTGTTCGCGATCTACGTCACGCAGTTTCCGACGCAGCAGGCGGTGTACGGCGCCTTCGCCACGCTACCAATCTTCCTGCTGTGGGTGTACCTGTCGTGGGTCATCGTGCTCGTCGGCGCGCAGTTGACGCACAGCCTTGCCGTCGCACCGGCCCCGCGCCGCGTGCCGCGCGATGACTGGCGCGCGAGCGATCTCTACTGTGCGTTCCGTCTGCTGCGGCAATTGCATCTCGCCCAGCATCGCGGCGCGGCGATCGGCAACGACGAGCTGCGCCGGCTGGAGCCGTTGCTCGATCATGCACAGATGGACGAGCTGCTGCGCCGGCTCGAGGACAGACGCTGGATTGCGCAGGACAATCGCTTCCACTGGATGTTGCTGCGTGACCTGGACGATCTGACGCTCGGCGATCTCGCGCGCATCACGCCGCCCGACGACAGCGTGCTGAGCGTGCCCGCGCCGGCGCTGACGCCGGAGGATCAACGCCTGCGCACGCTGCTGATCGAGCAGGCCGCGCGCAGTGCGACGGTGTTCGGCCAGCGCCTGAGCCAGCTGCTCGCAGACCCCGAGACGCCCGCGGCCGGCGCGCGGCAGGAGCCGCCGCTGCGGCGCGTGCAATGAAGACTCGGCACTATCTCGTCGAAGGACGCGTGCAGGGCGTCTACTACCGTCAATCGACGCGCCTCGAAGCCGCGCGCCTCGGCCTCGCGGGCTGGGTGCGCAACCTGCCCGACGGACGCGTCGAAGTGCTTGCGCGGGGGGCGAGCGACGGGCTCGAGGCCTTCGAGCGCTGGCTCGCACAGGGGCCATCCCGCGCGCAGGTGACGCGGGTCTCGGCGCAGGACAGCGACGCCGCGGTCGGCGACGACTTCGTCGTGTGCTGAGCCGAGCGGGCGACGACGCCACATCCTCGTCCATGGCGCGCCCTTTTTATGCCGTTTCGCGGAGCGATACGCTCGCCGCCGTCCTGCTGTTCGCCTGCAGTTTCGCGCTCTTCGCGTGGCTCGCCGTGCGTCCGGAGTTCAACGGGCTGCTGTCGGATTCCTATGTCTATCTCGCCGCGGCCGAGGCGCTAGGCCGCGACGGCGCGCTGCTCGAGCACATCGTCGCGACCTATCCGTTTCCGCCGCTGTTCCCGCTCGCGCTCGGCGCCATCGGCGGCGGCAGCGCTGCGCCCGCGCGCAGCTACCTGTTCGGCGCGGCACTGCTCGCCGGCGTGACGGTGCTGTTGCTGCGCTGGTTGCGCGCCGAAGGCGTGCCGCTGCTCGGCGCCGGGCTCGCCGCGCTCGCCTTCGTCGCGTTGCCGCTGACGCTGCAGATCGCGATGGGGATCCTGAGCGAACCGCTGTTCATGGCCTTCGTGTTCGGCGCGATGCGCGCGCTCCCCACACGCGGCACGGCCGGCCGCGAGCGCGCGCGCCGCTACGGACTCGCGGCACTGTGCGTCGCGGCCGCGAGCTTGACGCGCAGCGTCGGCGTCGCCGCGATCGCGGCCTTCGTGCTGCACTGGACCTGGCATCGCGGCTGGCGCGCGACGCGCAGCGCGCCGCTCGTCGCCGCGCTGCCGTTCGGGCTGTGGACGTTGCTGAAGGCGCTCTGCGGCTGGGACGACTATGCCGTCGGCACGCTGACCGAGCGCGACCCTCTGCGTCTTTTCCATGCCAATCTCGACGCCTGGCAGGCCTTCGTCGTGCAAGGTGTCGACTCGATGTCGCGCCCTCACACCCGCATCGTGCTCGCGCTGCTCGGCGCGGTGGCCGCGCTGGTGTGGCTGCTGCGGCTCGCGCGCGGTCGCTTCGACGCCTGCTACGTCGCCATCTATCTCGCGATCATGGCCGTCTGGCCTTATCCGCATCACGCGGCGCGCTTCCTGTTCGTGCTGTTGCCGCTCGCGCTCGGTTACGCGGTGCTCGGCGTGACGCGCCTCGTGGCGCGTCTCGATACCGGCAGCGGCCTCGCGCGCGGTGCGGCGGCGCTCGTGCCGATCGCGGTGCTGCTGCTCGCGCTGCCGAGCACGCTCACGCTGCTCGGCGCGCTGTGGCGGGAACCCGATCCGACGCTCGCGACGGCGATGCGCGCGCCGTCGTGGTATCAGTCTTCGCGCAGCGCCGCGCTCGCCAGCGCGCGCTTCGGTCGTCGCCTCGTCGACTTCCAGCGCGCGACGCTCGCGCAGCTGCCGGCCGAGGCCTGCGTCGCATCCGTCATCCCGCAGCAGGTGCTGGTCTACGGTGCGCGCCGCGGCGTCGATCTGACGCAGGTCGCGGCGCGCGGCCGCACGCTGGAGGAGACCTTCGCTGCGTGTCCATACGTGCTGATGATCGCGGCGCGGCCGTACCCGCCGGTCGCGGGCATCGGCAGCCTGTTTCCGCTGGAGACGATCCGCTCGCGCATGGAGGTGATCGCCGTCGAACGCGATCGCCCCGAGGATCCCGGCAGCGCGCTGGTCGCGATGCTTGCACGCGTGGAGCAGGGACCGTAAACGAAAAGCGCCGCGCAGCGCGAAGAGATTCTGTCTTTGTAGCCCGGAAGGAGCGAAGCGGAATCCGGGCGCGGCGTGTCCGAACCGAGGCCGACCCGGATTCCGCGCCGCTGCGCTCCTTCCAGGCTACGAGAAACCCGATCAGCCCTCGGCGTAGCGTTTGATGATCTGCTTGCCGAGCGCCATCATGTGGACCTGATCCGGGCCGTCGGCCTGGCGGCACCAGCGCGCGTAGCTGAACGCCTCCGCCATGAAATAGTCCGCGGTGAGACCACCGGCGCCGTGGATCTGCATGCAGCGATCGATCACCGTCTGCGCCATCAGCGGCACGCTGATCTTGGTCGCCGCGATCATGTCCATCGCTTCCTTCGCCCCGACCTCGTCCATGCGCTGCGCGGTCTTCAAGGTCAGCAGCCGCGCCTGCTCGATTTCGGCGAAGCTCTTCGCGATGTCCTCGCGCACCGACTGGTGCTCGGCGAGCTTCCTGCCGAAGGTCGTGCGCGACACGCTGCGGCGGCAGGCGAACTCCAGCGCGCGCTGTGCGCAGCCGATGAGCCGCATGCAGTGATGGATGCGGCCGGGCCCGAGGCGGCCCTGCGCGATCTCGAAGCCGCGGCCCTCGCCGAGCAGGATGTTCTCGGCCGGCACGCGCACCTTGTCGAAGACGACTTCGGCGTGACCCTGCGGCGCGTCGTCGTAACCGAGCGTGGTCAGCGGCCGCACGACGCGCACGCCCGGCGTATCCTTCGGCACGAGGATCTGGCTCTGCTGCAGGTGGCGGTTCGGATTGTCCGGATCGGACTTGCCCATCACGATGAAGATCTTCGTGCGCTCGTACATCGCATTGGTGATGAACCACTTGCGGCCGTCGACCACATAGGAGTCGCCGTCGCGGCGGATCGAGGTCTGCACGTTGGTCGCATCGCTGGACGCGACGTCCGGCTCGGTCATCGCGTAGCTCGAGCGGATCTCGCCGGCGAGCAGCGGCTTCAGCCACTTCTCCTGCTGCGCCGGCGTGCCGTACTTCATGAACACCTCCATGTTGCCGGTGTCGGGCGCGTTGCAGTTGAAGACTTCGGGGCTCCACAGCACGCGGCCCATGATCTCCGCCAGCGGCGCGTACTGCGCGTTCGTGAGCCCGCCGTGATTCGCCGGCACGAACAGGTTCCACAGGCCCTCGGCGCGCGCCTTCGTCTTCAACTCCTCCATCAGCGGCACGGTCGCGAAGCGGTTCGGCAGCGCGTGCAACTGCTCGTGATAGCGCTGCTCGTTCGGATAGATGTGCCTGTCCATGAAGGCCTGCAGGCGGCCGGCGAGGCCGGCGGGATCGGAAAAGAGGGGCTCGTGCATCGGCATGATGTCCTGTGTGGGCTGGGCCCGAATTATACGACGCGCCGATTTGGCGTGGCCCGGGCGGAGCGAAGCCAACCCGGGATCCGGCGTATCGACTGCTAAATCCCGGGTTGCGCTTCGCTCCGCCCGGGCTACGAAGGCGTTACCTAGGCCTTATTCGCTCGCGTCATCAGGAAATGCTGGCGCACGGTGTTGCCGCGCCAGTAGAGGCCGATGAGGTCCTCGAACTCGCGGCGGAACCGCGCGAGGGTCGCCGGATCGTCCTTCAGGGTCTGGACCAGCTTGATCACGGGCGCGGCCGTCGCTTCGAAGGTGTGGCGATAGTGCGCGGGGCTCAGCGCCGGGACCGACATCAGCTCGCGCTCGAACACGAGATCGGTGACGGCGTCGCCGAGGCGTTCACGCACGATGCCGTCGCGGCCCCAGTCGGTGGTCGGCGGGACGCCGGGCGGCGGCGGCAGGTAGCGCGTCACCAGCCCGAACATCTGGCCGGTGAACATCTCCG
>JBFWSI010000095.1:0-9749 GCA_050248455.1 Gammaproteobacteria bacterium
CCGATCGAAATCGTCAACGTCGCCCTGTTCCTCGCCTCGGACGAGGCCTCATACATGACGGGCGCAGTGATCCCCGTCGACGGCGGCCTCACCGCGATTTGAACGGCTGCGGCGTGGTGGCCGGCGGACGGGCTGCTTTTTGCCACCGAGAACACAGAGAACACCGAGGGGGATGAGGGGGGCCGTGCCGATGTCGAGTGCGAACGCAACGGGAAAGCAAGAACAAGGAGGGCAACTTCGTCGTAGCCCGGATGAGCGTAGCGAATCTGGGATCCGGCATGCCCGATTCGCGAATTCCTTCGAGCATGCTCGCCCTTGCGGCGCCGAGCGTTCCCGAGCGCACGAGCTTCAGGAGGCGCCGATCCCGGATTCGCTACGCTCATCCGGGCTACGAGGACGGCTGCGAGCGATGTTCAGAGCCTTCGTCCGTAGAAGCCAGTGCCTGGGAATACCGCTGAGGTGGACGCACGCGCGTCGGTACCGCCCAATCAGTCTCTTCTTCCCTCTGTGTTCTCGGTGTTCTCGGTGGCAAAAGCGAGCCTATCAGCGGCGACAGCCCACAGGCGGCGGGCACTAGGCCCGCCGCGCTTAGGGACGCTCAGAGCTGCAGCGACTTCACCTCGAGGAATTCCTCGAGGCCGAACTTGCCGGCTTCGCGACCGAGGCCGGACTGCTTGTAGCCGCCGAAGGGCGCGAGCGGGTTGTAGCGGCCGCCGTTGACGGAGATCTGGCCGGTGCGAATCTTCTTCGCGACCTCGATGCCGTGCTCCTTGGTGCCCGCCCACACGTTGCCGCCGAGACCGTAGATGGTGTCGTTGGCGATCCGGATCGCGTCCTGCTCGTTCTCGTAGGGGATGATCGTCAGCACCGGTCCGAAGATTTCCTCGCGTGCGATCGTCATGTCGTTGTCGACGTCGGCGAACACCGTCGGCTTCACGTAGTAGCCCTTGTCGAGGCCTTCCGGCTTCTCCGGGCCGCCGGTGACCAGGCGCGCGCCTTCCTCGACGCCCTTCTTGATGTAGCCGACGACGCGATCGCGCTGCACGGCCGAGATCAGCGGCCCGAGCTTGACGTCGCCGTTGATCGGATCGCCGACCGTGAAGCTTTCCGCCGCCGCCTTCGCGAGCTTGACGACTTCCTCGTACTTCGACTTCGGCGCCAGCATGCGCGTCGGCGCGATGCAGGCCTGGCCGGAGTTCAGATAGCACTCGTTGACGCCGGCCTTCACGGCCTTCTCGAGATCCGCGTCCTCGAGGATTACGTGCGGCGACTTGCCGCCGAGCTCGAGCGCGACGCGCTTGACGGTCTGCGCAGCGACCTCGGCGACGCGGCGGCCGGCGCGGGTCGAGCCCGTGAAGGACACCATGTCGACGTCCGGATGCGCGGCGAGCGCCTCGCCGACGACCGGGCCGTAGCCCGTGACGAGGTTGAACACGCCCGGCGGCAGGCCGATCTCGTGCAGCACCTCGGCGAGGATGAAGGCCGTGGTCGGCGCGACTTCGCTGGGCTTCAGCACCACGGTGCAGCCCGCGGCGAGGGCCGGCGCGACCTTCAGCATGATCTGGTTGATCGGGAAGTTCCACGGCGTGATCGCGGCGACCACGCCGATCGGCTCGCGCACGACCAGCGAGGAGCCGACCTGCTCCTCGAAGTGATAGGTCTTCAGCAGCTCGGCATAGGTCTTCGCCGCGCCGATCGGGAGACTGGCCTGGATCGCGTTCGCCATCTTGAACGGCATGCCGACTTCGGTCGCGATCGCGAGCGCGACGTCCTTCTTGCGCGCTTCCATGCCGGCGGCGATTTTCTCGAGGATCGCGGCGCGCGCTTCGATCGGCGTCTGGGACCAGCCGTCGAACGCGGCGCGGGCGGCCGCGACGGCGCGATCGGCGTCTTCCTTCGTGCCTTCCGGGATGCGCGTGACGACTTCTTCGGTCGAGGCGCAGGTCGCGTCGATCGTGCCTTTGCCGATCGGCGCCACCCAGGCGCCGTTGATGTAGAGTTTGTCGTAGACCTTCATGGGAACTCCATGCCTGAGGGGGGTTGGACGGCGGGCGGTCGCGGGATGCGGCGTCCGTGAGAACGAGGATTCTAGGCGTTCGGGCTGGCGGCGGGAACCGCCGCGCCGGCAGCGCGCGACCGACAGGCCCCGGCGGAGACCCCAGCGATGATGCCCAGCCTCTTCATTTCGCACGGCGCGCCGGACCTCGTGCTGCACGACCTGCCCGCGCGACAATTTCTCGCCGACTACGCGGCCGCGCTGCCGCGGCCGCGCGCGTTCGTCGTCGCCTGCGCCCATTACACCGGCGCCGTCGCCCAGGTCACGACGGGCGTGGCGCCGGCGACGGTGCACGATTTCGGCGGCTTTCCGCCGGCGCTGCATGCGATCCGCTATCCCGCGCCGGGCGCCCCGGCGCTCGCCGGCCGCCTCCGCGACGCCTGCACGGCGGCCGGGCTCGCCTGCGTCGCCGATCCGCACGGCGGCTTCGATCACGGCGCGTGGACTCCCCTGCATCTGCTGTATCCCGCGGCGGAAATTCCCGTCGTCGCGCTCGGCATCGCGCCCCGTCGCGATGCCGCCTGGCACCTCGCGCTGGGCCGCGTGCTCGCGCCGCTGCGCGAGGAGGGCGTGCTCGTCGTCGGTTCCGGTGCGCTGACGCACAACCTCCACGAAGTGGCGCCGCCGGCCGCCCACCACGCGGCGCCCGATTGGGTCGACGCCTTCGCCGACTGGATCGGCGCGCGGCTCGCGGCCGGCGACGAAGCCGCGCTCGTCGACTGGGACGCCGCGCCGCATGCGGCCGACAATCACCCGAGTCCCGAGCATCTGCTGCCGCTGTTCGTCGCGCTCGGCGCCGCCGGCCCCGGCTGGCGCGCGACGCGGATCCATCGCAGCGTCACCTACCGCGCGCTGCGCATGGACTGCTTTCGCTTCGATGCCTGAGCACGAGCGCCGCGCCCCATGAAGATCGTCGAGCTCACCGCCTTCCCGCTCAGCTTCGCCGTGCCCGAGGCGCTGCAGGTCAGCCTCGGCATCGGCCGCGCCGTCAAGCGCGACGCCGTGCTCGTGCGCATCGTCACCGACGACGGCCTCGTCGGCTGGGGCGAGGCGCATGCCGGGCGCGCGCCCAGCGTCATCGCCGAGCTGCTGGACTCGACGCTGCGCCCGCTGGTGCTCGGCGCCGACGCGGCGGACATCGACGCGCTCTGGGCGCGTGTCTATCGCGTGCAGCTCGCCAGTCACGGCACCGGCGCCGCCGCGGCGCTCGCGCTGTCGGGTCTCGACATGGCGCTGTGGGATCTGAAAGCGAAGGCGGCGGGTCGGCCGCTGCACGAGCTGCTCGGCGGTGCGCCGCGCGAGCTCCCGGCCTATGCGGGTGGCATCTCCTTCGGCTACGGCACGCTCGAGGCGCTGCTGGAGGAGACGCGAGAAACGCTGGCGGCCGGCTTCCGCGCGCTGAAGCTGCGCGTCGGCCAGGACGTCGCGACCGACGTCGCGCGCGTGCGGGCCGTGCGCGAGGCGGTCGGCCCCGAGGTCGACGTGCTGGTCGACGCCAATTGCCACTACGCGCTCGATGCCGCGCAGCGGGCGCGCGACGCCTATGCCGAGTTCGCGGTCGGCTGGCTCGAGGAGCCGTTCCCCGCGCCGGACTTCCGCAGCTACCGCGCGCTCGGCAAGGCCGGGGTCGTGCCGTTGGCCGCCGGCGAGAATCACTACCTGCGCTACGACTTCGAGCGTCTCGCCGACGACGACGTCGTCACCGTGTGGCAACCGGACCTGTCGAAGTGCGGTGGAATCACCGAGGCGCTGCGCATCGCGCGCCTCGCCGCCGCGCACGGCATCCGCGTCCACCCGCATACCTCGGTCACGGGCCTCAACATGGCCGCGACCCTGCACTTCCTCGCCGCGATCCCGAACGGCGGTTACTTCGAGGCCGACTGGTCGCGCCACAACCCGCTGCGCAGCGAGCTCTGCAGCCCCGTCATCGAGGTCGACGCGACGGGCTGCGTGCGACCGCCGACGGCGCCGGGCCTCGGCGTAGAGATCGACGAAGCCGCGCTCGCGCGCTTCCCCGTGCTGCGCGGCGCCGGCTATCTGTGAGCCAGGATATTTCCACGCGAGCCCGCCGCCGATGAGCATCCCCGTGTCCGAACACGCGGCGCCGGCCGCGCCGATCGACGAGGACGCGCTGTACGCGCGCGTCACGCGGCGCTTCGTGCCCTTCCTCTTCGTCTGCTACGTCGCCGCCTATCTCGATAGAGTCAACGTCGGTTTCGCGAAGCTGACGATGGCGGTCGATCTCCACTTCAGCGACACCGTCTACGGCCTCGGCGCCGGCATCTTCTTCCTCGGCTACTTCCTGTTCGAGGTGCCGAGCAACCTGCTGCTGCATCGGATCGGCGCCCGCCGCGCGCTCGCGCGGATCATGATCTCCTGGGGGCTGCTGTCCTCGGCGATGATGTTCGTCTCGTCGCCGACGAGCTTCTACGTGCTGCGCTTCCTGCTCGGCGTCGCCGAAGCGGGCTTCTTCCCCGGCGTCGTGCTCTATCTGACGTGGTGGTACCCGGCGGCGCGCCGCGGGCGCGTGACGGCGCTGTTCGTCACCGCCGTCGCGGTGTCGGGCGTGATCGGCAATCCGCTGTCGGGCTGGATCATGCAGACCTTCGACGGCCGGCAGGGCTGGCACGGCTGGCAGTGGCTGTTCCTGCTCGAAGGATTGCCGGCCGTCGCGCTCGGCTTCGCGACGCTGTGGTGGTTGGACGATCGCAGCGAGGACGCGCGCTGGCTGTCCGCCGAAGAGAAGCGCGTGCTCGCCGCGAACCTCGCCGCCGACGACGCGCACAAGACCGAGCTGACGGCGCTCGCCGGCCTGCGCGATCGGCGCGTGTGGCTGCTCGCCGCAATCTATTTCTGCCTCGTCAGCGGCCTCTACGGCGTCAACTTCTGGCTGCCGACGATCGTCAAGGGCCTCGGCATCGACGACGTCGTCACCATCGGCTTCGTCAGCGCGCTGCCGTGGGCGGCCGCGGCGCTGACGATGACGGCGGTCGGCCACAGCGCGGATCGCCGGCGCGAGCGTCGCTACCACGTCGCGCTGCCCGCGTTGCTCGGGGCCGTCGGCCTCGCCGCCTCGGTGCCGCTCGCAGGCCATCCCGCCGCCGCGGTGTTCGCGCTGTCGCTGGGCACCTGCGGCCTGCTGTCCGCCATCCCGCTGACCTGGAGTCTCGCGACGGCCTTCCTCGGCGGCGCGGCGGCCGCGAGCGGCATCGCGCTGATCAATTCCTTCGGCAACCTGTCGGGCTTCGCGATGCCCTATCTGATCGGCTATCTGCGGGACACCACCGGCAGCACCGACCTCGGCCTCTACACGCTGGCCGGCTTCCTCACCTTGGGCGCGTGGCTGGTGTTGACGAAGGTGCCGGCGGCGCTCACGGGGCGCTGAACGGCCGCAGCGCCCAATCCGGGCTCTTCGACGGCTTTCGAACGCATGAAGATCCCGGGTTCCGCTACGCTGCACCCGGGCTACGAAGAGGGGTCATGTATCGAGTCGACGGCGTCCATTCAACCCTCGGCCGTCGTCGCATTCGTCGCGACGCAGTTGCGGCCGAGCTTCTTCGCGCGATAGAGCGCGGCGTCGGCGCGTTGCATCAGGCCGCGCGGCGAATGGCATTCGGCGCGTTCGGCGGCGCCGATGGACACCGTTGCGGGCACCGGGCCCAGCGAGGTCGCGATCGGGTTGTCGTGCACGGCGGCGCGGAATTGTTCGGCGAGCGCGAGCGCGTCGGTCAGCGGGGTGTCGGGCAGCAGCACCGCGAACTCCTCGCCGCCGAAGCGCGAGGCGATGCCGCGCGCGGCCATCGCGATGCGCAGGCGCGAGGCGAGGATGCGCAGCACCTCGTCGCCGATGAGATGGCCGTGCACGTCATTGATGCGCTTGAACAGGTCGAGATCGATCATCAGGAAGGACAGCGGTCGCTGATCGCGCACGCTGCGCCGGTATTCGCGCGCCAGCACTTCGTCGAGCCAGCGCCGGTTGTAGAGCCCCGTCAGCGGATCCAGCCGCGCCGCGCGCGCGTACTGCTGTTGCGCGAGCAGGCTGTCGCGCAGGCGCTCGTTGGTCACGCGCAGACGGCCCGACAGCACTTCGAGCAGGTTGACCGCGAAGCGGTGATGGCCGCGGATCAGGTTCCACAGCGTCGCGTCCGGGATCGCGAGCAGCTGCGAATGCTCGAGCGCGATCACGTTCGCCGACACGTTCAGCTGGCTCAGGATCGACAGCTCGCCGAAGCAGGCGCCTTCCTCCAGGGTCAGCAGCGGCACGCCTTCGAAGCCCTCGAGCGCGACGCGCACGCGGCCGCTGACGATCTGGTAGATGGTGCTGTTCGCGTCGCCTTCCTCGAGCACCAGCTCGCCCGGCTCGACGTCGAGCAGCGGGCAGTCGGCGAGCAGCGGCGCGATCTGCGTGAACTCGAGGCCGTCGAAGAGATCGAGATGCGCATAGCGCGCCGCCAGCAGCTGCATGCTGACGTTGTCGGGCAGGCGCTGCTCGTGCGGCATCTAGGCCGGGACCGCTTTCGCACTGGGCTCGTCGAGGCCGAGATTGTCCATCAGCGCGTCGAGATCGCTCTGCGACAGCGGCGGCGGCGCGTCGACCAGCGCGGGATCGTCGTCGCCGTCGAGATCGATCACGTTGTGGGCGAAGGCGTCGTCCTCGTCCGCGTCGTCCGCGTCGTCCATGGCATCGGCGTGCGCGAGCGCCGGCGGCTCGGGGGCGGCGAGATCGCCGACGTCGTCCATGCTGAGCAGCTCGTCGTCGGGCACTTCGCCGAGCGGCGCGGGCCCGGCCGGTGCAAGCTCCTCGTCGGCGAGCGTAAGCTCCGCGGCGGGCGGCGATTCCTCGGCGTCGACGCGCACCATCGGCTCGGTTTTCCCGCGCATGAAGGCCGCGCTGTACTCGCTCATCAGGTCGTCGAGCACCTGCTTGGTCTCGGCCAGCTGATTGCTCAGTGCGAGGTTCTGCGTCTGCAGCGCTTCGACCGCGCTCTCGTCCACGAGCTTCGACGGCGTGAGCCGCAGCCACGGCGCGACCAGGCGCGTCACCTCCGCCGGCACGTCGGCGAGCGTCTTGCCGCCGCGGCCGAGATGCACGCCGATCAGCGCGTTGTAGAACGCGTGCTCACGCTCGATGAAATCCGTCACGACCTGCTCGGCCTTCTCGTCGTCGAAGCGATAAGTCTCGCGCAGCACCGTCAGCAGCGCTTCGCGTCGCGGCTCCGCGGCCTGCTCGACCGTCGACACCAGGGAGGTGACGTTCTCCAGCGTCGTGCGCTGCTGGCGCTTGCCGCCGCGCAGCTGCAGGAAGGCGAGCGCCAACGCGAGCCCGGCGAACTCGACGCACAGGAAGAGCAGGGCGACTTCCAGCATGCTCACAGCGACACTCCCTTGGTCGGCAGCTCGCGCCGGCGCAGCACGAAGCACAGCGGCCCGAGCACGGCGCCGAGGGCGAGATTGCCGCCGCCGACGATCGCCGCGACCTTGCCCCACGAGAACACCGGCGCGGGCGGCGGTGGCGGAGGCAGTGGCACTTCCGGCGGCGGTGACGGGCCGTCGACGGCGACTTCGAAGGCCTCGGGTGCGACGCGCAGCGCGCGTCCGGACAGCGTGTTGACCGTCAGCTTCGGCGCGACGCGCCAGGCGCCGCCGAACTCGACGGGCAGATCGACGATGGTCTTACCGTCCTCGAGCGGCGGGATGTCCGCGAGCTGCTGCCGTTCGTCGGGGCCCGTCGCGAGCACGTAGCCGCCGACGCTCGCCGGATCGACCAGCTTGGGATTGACCGCGATGCCGAGCCGGATCAGCGGCCCGCCCGCGTCCTCGGCCGGCTTGCCGACGGCCTTGAAGGCGATCGGCGACTTGTGGATGCGCAGGCGCCGCCGCGTCTCACGCTCGAAGGTCGCGCTCTCGGCGCGCACGATCAGCTCGTAGGGACCGGGCGGCAGCTCGGCGCCGAGCTGGCCGCGAAACGCGTGGCGCGTCGGATCCAGGCTCAGTTCACGCAGATCGCCCGCGCCGTCGGTGCCGATGACGGCGACGGTGGTGCGCGCGAGCGCGAGGAAATCGTCGCGCTCGATCGGGCGGCCCTGCTCGAGCAGGCGCGCTTCGAGCGGCAGTCGTTCGCCGGGCAGTGCGCCGGCGGGGATCGCGGCGACGCCGAGATCGAGATCGGTGACGATCAGTGCGCGATTGTCGGGATCGGGCGCGCCGGTGAAACGCCAGTCGCCGTGCGCGGGCGCCTCGACGGTGACGAGATCGTAGCCGGCTTCGCTTTGCCAGCGGCTGTGCGCGCCGGGCGCCGCGGCGCTCAGGCTCACGCCGTCCGGGCCCGTCAACGTCAGCGGCGCCGACTCGGTCGGATTGCGGAATACGAGCAAGGTCAGCTCACGCACGCTGGCGTCGACGCGGAAGGCGTTGCCCTTCAGCGGCAGCGTGTCGGGCGCCGCGGCCTGCTCGAACATGTGCAGGAAGGCGCGCTGCAGGGCGGCCGCGGTCGGCGCATCCTCGCGCCAGCCGCCGGTCGCGGTGGCGAGCGCGTCGAGCAGCGCGCGATCGACGTCCTGCGACAGCGCGACGGTATGCACCTGCGCGCCCTTGGTCTTCAAGGCAGCGAGCAGCTCGCCGAGCACGCGCGCCCGCGACGCCGCGCTCTGCGCAGGGTCGGGCGCGACGTCGACGACGCCGTCGGTCAGCAGCACGATGTGACGGCCGGGGGCCTCGCCGGCCGCGGCGTCCGACCAGTCGGCGCTGGCCGCGGCGAGCGCGGCCTCGATGTTGGTGTAGAGCCCGTTCGAAAGGATGCGCGTCGCACGCTGGCGCGCGTTGTCCTTCCATTCGGCGTCGACCGTGCCGGGCGGCAGCAGCGGCGTCACCTCGGCGTCGAACAGCCACACGCCGGCCCGCGCGCCGGTCGGCAGCAGCTCGGACAGGAGCTTCAGCGCCGGCACGCGCAGATTGCCGGGATCGGTCTTCTTCATGCTGCCGGAGACGTCGATCAGCACCCGCACGTCGGGCGCCGGGGCGGCCGCGTGCGCCGCTGTTGCCAGCCACAGCGAGACGAGCGCGCAGAGCAGCGCGGCCGGCAGGCACGGGAACGTAGCGGCGGTCGGGTTCGAAGGCATGGCCCTATGGCGGCAATTCGTCCGCATCGCTTTAGGGAAACTCCGCAAGAGCGGAGTTTCCGCGGGCCATGGATGGCCCGCTCGCGAATCAAGCGCGTACGCGCTTGATTCGCGGAGGCGAATACGGGCTTGCCCCGGACTCGCCGTCTCCGAACGAGTCCAGGATGGACTTGTTCGGAGCTTCCCCAGGAAGCGCCGCAAGCCCGGCGCTTTCTGCAGAGACGCCGACGCTTGCCCACGCCGGCCTCGCCCTGCACGATGGCGCCGGTCGCCAGGACCCCAGGCCAGCCGGAAACCTTCGATGATCACCACCTACAGCTTCGTCGACGGACAGCTCCGGTCTGCCACCGGCTTCATTCCGACCGGGCGCCTCGCGACGGCGGCCTGGGTCGATCTGCTCGAGCCCACGCGCGAGGAAGAACAGCACGTCGAGGGCCTGCTCGGCCTCGAGCTGCCGACGCGCGAGGAGATGAAGGATATCGAGGATTCGCGCCGGCTCTATGCCGAGAACGGCGCGCTGTACCTGACGGCGACCGTGATGGTGCAGTCCGATTCGGAATATCCGCGTGCCGACG
>JBFWSI010000096.1:0-9734 GCA_050248455.1 Gammaproteobacteria bacterium
GATCGAGATGCTCCACCAGATGTGAGTGATGCAGGATGGTGCGGTCGTCCCACACCGTCGTGGTCACCGATGCGCCGAACGCGCCGGCCGTGATGCGTGAGAAATTCAGCAGGCCGGACGCCGAAGGGATCTTGTGCGCCGGTATCCCGGACAGCGCGAGGTTGAACAGCGGGATGAAGAAGAACGCGATCGCGATGCCCTGGACGATCGTCGGCCACAGGATCGCCATGAAATCGGCCTGGGTATTGAAGAGCGAGCGCATCCACAGCACCAGCGCGAAGGTCGCGAAGCCGATGCTGCCGAACACGCGCGCATCGACCCGCGTGACGTTCTTGCCGATGATCGGGGACAGCACGATCGCCAGCAGCCCGACCGGCGCCATCGCGAGCCCGGCCAGGGTCGGCGTATAGCCCATGTACTGCTGCAACCACAGCGGCAGCAGCACCAGATTGCCGAAGAACATGCTGTAGCCGGCGGAAACCGTCAGCGTCGCGGTCCAGAAGTTGCGATTGGCGAACAGGCTCAGATCGACGACGGGATGTTCATCGGTCAGCTCCCACACGATGAAGAACACGAAGCCGACGGCGGCGACGATCGCGAGCGCGACGATCTGCCCGGACTCGAACCAGTCGAGCTCCTTGCCCTTGTCCAGCATGATCTGGAAGGCGCCGATCCATACGATCAGCAACACCAGCCCGACCGTGTCGATCGGCGCCCGCCGCGTCGGCGTCTCGCGCTGGTGATACAGCCACCAGGTGCCGGCTGCGGCGAGCAGGCCGACCGGCACGTTGATGTAGAAGATCCATTCCCAGTTGATGTTGTCTGTGATCCATCCGCCGAGCACCGGGCCGACGACCGGCGCGACCAGGGAAGTGATGGACCAGGTGGCGAGCGCGACGCCGGACTGCTGCTTCGGATAGCTCGACAGCAGCAGCGACTGCGACAGCGGAATCATCGGGCCGGCCACTGCGCCCTGGACGATGCGCAGGAAGATCAGCATCTCGATGCTGGGCGCCAGCCCGCAGAGCCAGGACACCAGCGTGAACAGCAGCACGCTCGTGGTGAACAGGCGCACCGAGCCGAAACGCTGCGTGAGCCAGCCGGTCAGGGGCAGCGAAATGCCGTTGGCGACGGCGAAGGACGTGATGACCCAGGTGCCCTGGTTCGGCGCTACGCCGAGATCGCCGGCGATTGCCGGGATCGAGACATTCGCGATCGACACGTCGAGCACGTTCATGAACGTCGCCGTCGACAGCACGATCGAGCCGGCGGCGAGCCGCCATCCGTGCAGCGGACCGGGCGGCTCTCGAGCCTGGGACGCGGCGCTCGTCATCGCAAGCGGATCAGTGTGCGGACGCCGTCGCGTTCGTCGGCGGCGTGCGAACGGCCAGGTTGTCCTGGACGATCTCGTCGATGCGCTGCTCGATCGCCGCCAGCTGCTCGTCGAAGATCGTCGTGCGACTGACGTGTTCGGTGGCGGGCGCATCGAGCGGCGCATCGCCGTCGACCTGGTGCAAATCGATCGTGACGTTCATCGACAGCCCGACGCGCAGCGGGTGGGCGGCGAGCTGTTCGGGATCGAGCGCGATCCGCACGGGGACACGCTGCACGATCTTGATCCAGTTGCCGCTCGCGTTCTGTGCGGGCAGCAGCGCGAAGGCCGCGCCGGTTCCCGCGCCGAAGCCGACGATGTGTCCGTCGTAGGTGACTCGATCGCCGTAGAGATCGGCGATGAGCTTCGCCGGCTGGCCGACGCGCATGTGGCGCAACTGACCTTCCTTGAAGTTGGCATCGACCCAGACCTCGCTCAGCGGCACCACCGACAGCAGCGGTTCGCCCGACTGGACGCGCTGGCCGATCTGGACGGCGCGCTGCGCGACGTCGCCGGCGAGCGGCGCGAGGATGCGGGTGCGCGCACGGGCGAGATAGGCCTCGCGCACGCGCGCGATCGCCTGCCGCACTTCCGGGTGTGCGCGGACATCGACCCCCGCCGTCAAGGTCCGGTTGGTGGCGAGCCGTTCGGCCGCGGCCTCGATCGCCGCCCGCGTCGCCGCGATCGCCGCCCGTGCAGTGCCGACCGCCGCTTCCGCATGCTTCAATTCTTCCTTGCCCACCGCGCCGGTGGCGACGAGCGCGGCGCGCGTGGCGTAGTCGTCCTCGGCCTTGGCCGCCTCGGTCTGCGCGCGCGCCAGCGCCGCCTTCTGCACCGCGAGATCGGCCTGCAGCGTGCCGTTCGTCGCGTACACGGCGTTGACCTGCCGGACGCTGTGCGCCAGCGCCGCCTCGGCGGCGTCGAGGGCGAGCGCGGCATCGGTCGGATCGAGCTCGATCAGAAGCTGTCCGGCCGCGACGCGATCCGTGTCCTGCACCTTGATCTCGCGCACCGTCCCCGTCGTTTGCGAGGTGACCTGCACCACGTGCGCGTTGACGTAGGCGTCGTCGGTGTGTTCGTAGTAGCGACCGATGAGCCAGTACCAGCTGCCGGCCGCCGCCGCGGCGACCAGGCACAGCAGCGTCAGCGCGAGCAGCAGCGGGCTGCGTCGGCGGGGATCGATCGTTGCGTTCGTCGTCATCGCACGGAACCTCGATAAGGCGGTGTCGCGGCGTCGAAGCCGCCGCCCAGGGCGAAATTGAGCCCGACGTTCAGCGCCATCGCCCGGGCGCGCAGATCGGCCGCCTGGCGATGCTGGGCGAGCACCTCGGTTTCGGTGGTGAGCACCGTCAAGTAGTTCGTGAGGCCGACGCGGTAGCGTTGCAAGGCCAGAGACTCGGCGCTTTCTGCCGCGGCCTGGGCCGCCCGTTGCGCGGCCATGCGCTGGTCCAGCGCGCGCAGGCCGATCAGCGCATCGACCACGTCGCGCAGCGCGTTCTGCAGCGTCGCGTTGTAATCGGCGACGGCCGCATCGACTTCGCCGCTCGCGAGCTTCAGCTTCGCGCGCAGGCGCCCGGCATCGAAGATCGGCAGCCGGAGCGCCGGACTCAGGCCGTAGATCCGCGAGCCGGCATCGAACAGATTGGACAAGCCCAGCGACGACAGGCCGACGAAGGCGCCGAGGTTCACGCTCGGATAGAACTCCGCCTTGACGGAATCGACGCCGGCGAGCGTCGACTCGACGTGCAGCCGCGCCGCGGCGACGTCGGGGCGTCGCGCGAGCAGGTCCGAGGGAACCTGCGCGGGCACGGCTTGCGCCGGGAGGGCATGCAGCGTCGGCGCCAGCGTCGCCACCCGTGCATGAGGGATCTGCGCGAGGCGCGAGAGGCGCTGGCGATGCAGTTCGATCTGTTCGTCCAGCGCCGCGATCTCGCCGGTGCTCTGGTGGATCGCGCCTTCCGCCTGCTGCAGCTCGACCTGCGAATCGAGGCCCTGCGCGACGCGCGCCTCGACGAGCCGGCGGATTTGTCCGCGCTGTCGGCGCTGCTCGCTGGCTACCTCGCGCAGCGCCAGCGCGTGCGCGAGATCGAACCAGGTTTCGCAGATCGTCGTCGCGAGTGCGAGGCGGGCGCTTGCAACACTCGCCTCGCCGGAGGCGGCCTGCGCGTCGAGCGCGGCGACCAGCGCGCGATTGCGACCGAACAGATCGAGCTCGAGACTCGCATCGAGACCGAGCCGGCTCTCGAGCTCTTCGCTGCCGCCGAATTCGGGCGGGATCAGGCCGTGTTCGCTATAGCGTTGCCAGGTCCCGTCGTAACCGGCGGTGATCCGCGGCGCGAAGCTCGCGCGCAGGTATTCACCGCCGGCCCGTGCCTGTGCCAGCCGCGCCCGCGCGAGCTGGATGCTCGGATGGTCGGCCAGCGCACTGTCGACGAGGGCGTCGAGATCGGGTTCGCCGTAGGCCTTCCACCAGTCGTCCGTGGGCCAGGCCGTGAAGTGCGGATCGGTTTCGTCCGCGCGCAGCGCATCGGGCGCCGTGGTCGGCGCGATGCCGGCGGTGCTGATGCAGCCGGCGAGCAGGGCGGCGGCGAACGCGGGCAGCAGTCGCATCGCGATGCCGGCGACGGCGATCGTCGTGCCGCAGGTGAAACCTCGATTCCGGAGATACCGTTCACTGCCGCGGCAGTGAACGGCTCGGCACGACGCGCGCCTTGCGGCCAAGCTCAGCCTTCCACGCCGTCGGCGGCTGCGCCGTTGGCGAGCAGGCGATGCAGCAGATGCATCAATTGAGCGAGCTCGGCGGCGGTGAAATCGGCGAGGTGGAGATTCAGCACGGCGGCGAGATGTTCGGCGCTGGCGTCGAGCGCGGCGGTACCGGCCGGCGTCAGTGCCAGGCGCACGACGCGCCGATCCTCCGGACAGCGCATGCGTCGCACGAGGCCTTTGGCCTGGAGGCGGTCGATCATTCGCGTCATCGCGCCGGTATCGATGTTCAGACAGCGCGCAAGCTGAGCCGCGGTCGTGCCTTTGCCGGCGGCGAGCAGCACCAGGGGCCCGATCTGCATCGCCGTCAGATCGCGGTCCTGCAGGCGGTGGTCGAGGTGACGCTGGAGCGAGCCGAGCACGCGTCGCAGCAGGAAGCCGTAGGAATTGTCGACCGCATAGGTGTCGCCGCGGTAGAACATCGGCGGCGTCGCCGGGGCGGTGGCGCGATCGGCTGTCATGGCGGGAATTTTCCTGCCTAGGCAGTAATTGTCAAGGCATGGTTCGCGGCGGCAGCGGCTTACCGAGCGTCGGCGCGGCGCGCCAGGCCTCGAAGCGCGGCAGCGTCAGCGCGGCGGCGGTGCCGGCGATGAAGAGGGCGACGATGCCCCACAGTGCGATCGCGTAGCTGCCGGTGGCGTCGTAGAGGCGGCCCGTCAGCGCGGGGCCGCTCGCGATGCCGAGCCAGAAGCAGGAGTAGACGGCGCCGTAGAGCAGGCCGTAGTGGCGCAGGCCGAAGTAGCGCGAGGTCAGGTACGCCATCAGATCGACCTCGGCGCCCAGCGCAAAGCCGATCAGGAAGGCGGCGAGCGGCGCTTCTGCGGGACCGCCGCGGGCGAGCAGCACGCAGCCGCCGGCGGCGACGGCGAAGATCGCGGCAGCGACGTGCGGCGCGAACAGGCGATCGATCAGCCAGCCGATCAGCAGGCGGCCGAGGATCACGCCGCTGCCGATCAGCGAGGCGACGCGCGCGGCCTCGGCGGTCGCGAGGCCGGCATCCTTCAGCATCGGCACCATGTGCACGACCAGCGAGGAAGCCGCCATCGCGATCAGCGCGAAAGTCAGCGCAAGCGTCCAGTACACGCGCGAGCTCAGCGCCGCGCGACGACCGATGCCTTCCTGGACATCGTCCGCGCCGCTGCGCGCCGTCGTCTTCAGCCAGCACCAGGTCAGCGGCCAGGCGAGCAGCGCGATGCCGGCGAGCACGCGAAAGCCGTCGCGCCACGCATCGCCGGCGATGACGCCGACGAGGAAGGGCGGCAGCACGACGGCCGCGGTGCCGGGACCGGCCAGCGTGATGCCGAGTGCGAGGCCTCGCGCGCGATCGAAATGTCGGGCGACGGCGCGCGTGTAGAGGATCGGCGTCGTGCCGCAGCCGAGCACGGCGGCGAGAAAGAAGCACGCGTAGAAATCATGCAGGCTGCCGTCGAGCAGCGACAGCGCGTAGACGACGGCGGCGAAGCAGGGAATCGAGCAGAGCGCGACGCGGCGCTCGCCGACGCGATCGATCAGGCTGCCGAGCAGCGGCGCGGCGAGCACGAGGCCGGCGCTGCTGTAGAGCATCGCCGAGCTCACGTCGCCGCGGCTCCAGCCGAAGGCCGCCTGCAGCGGCGCGACGAACACGCCGAGGCTGTAGAAAATCAGCGACGATGCGCCGGTGCCGCTGCCGATCGTCGCTGCCAGCAGCAGCGGCCAGCCGCTCGCGAGCTCGGCGCCTGCGCCGGACCTGTTCTGCATGTTCAATGCGCACTCCCCGCGACGGGACGAATCGCTGCCGTCCGTCGCCACATGTAAGGAAGCTCCGAGCGAGTCCGTCCGGGATCGTTCGGAATCATCGAGTCCGGAACGCTGCTCTTCGCAGAGCTTCCCCAAGTCCGCGTACTGTGCCACGCGCGCGCAGGCGCCGTCATTGCTGCGCCGCCTGTCCGCGGCCCGAGTTGCCGGCCTGCGCGCGCGGCCTATACTGCGGCGGCATGAGCCTTTCCACCGTCCGCGTCTGGGATCTGCCGGTGCGTCTCTTCCACTGGGCAATCGTCGCGCTGCTCGGCTATTCGTGGTGGAGCGGGGAAGAAGGCGGCATGATGCTCGAATATCACATGTGGTCGGGCTATGCGGTGCTGACGCTCGTGCTGTTCCGCGTGCTGTGGGGTTTCGCCGGCAGCGGCACCGCGCGTTTCGCGGACTTCGTGCGCGGACCGGCCGCGATGCTCGCGAGCCTGCGCGAGCTGTGGAGCGCGCGGCCGCTGCACTTCGCGGGACACAATCCGCTAGGCGGCTGGATGGTGCTCGCGCTGCTCGCCTGCCTGCTGGTGCAGACGCTCAGCGGGCTCTTCGCCAACGACGATTTGTTCAACGAGGGGCCGCTGTACAAGCACGTCGGCAAGGCGCTCAGCGACACGCTGACGGGCGTCCATCATCTGAATTTCGGCGTGCTGCTCGCGCTAGTCGCGCTGCACGTCGCGGCCGTCGCCTGGCATCGCCTGCGCAAGGGCGAGCGTCTCGTCGGCGCGATGATCCACGGCCGCAAGTCCTTGGACGCGCCGGCACCGGTGCTCGCCCGCGCCTGGCGCGCGCTGCCGTGGCTGGCCCTGAGCGCAGGCGTCGTCGCCATCGTCGTCAATCTCTGATCCTCGACACCGCCACGGTTTCTCAAGCAGGAGATAACATGAACGTGAAGAAGACCCTCGTTGCCGCCACGGCCGTCGCCGGGCTCGTGCTCGCCACCGGCCTCGTCGCCGCGCCGAAGCCGGAAGACGCGGTGAAGTACCGCCAGGGCGTCCTGTTCGCGATGGGCTGGAACGTCGGCACGATGGGTGCGATGGTGAAGGGCGACGTGCCCTTCGAGGCCGAGCGCTTCGCCTTCCTCGCCGGGCGCACGGCACAGCTGTCGCCGATGGTGCTGGAAGGCTTCACGCCGGACAGCAAGGGCGCGAAGTCGCATGCGCTGCCGAAGCTGTGGGACGACATGGACGACTTCGAGCAGCGCTGGAAGGAGCTGAACGCGGCGACGCAGGCGCTCGCCACCGCGGCGCAGGGCGGCGACGAAGGCGCGATGAAGCAGCAATTCGGCGAGACCGTGAAGATCTGCAAGAACTGCCACGACGAGTATCGCGAGAAGCTGTAGCCCGGGTGGAGCGCGCAGCGCGTAACCCGGGATCGGGCGTTGCCGTGCGTTGAAGATCCCGGGTTCCGCTACGCTGCACCCGGGCTACGAATCCTGCAGCGTCGCGCTCACTCGAAGTGACAGACGTAGTCGATCGTCTCGAGCGTCTCGATGTCGAAGCTGCTGTGGCCGGGGACGCGAAACTCGCTGCCGGCGCCGTATTCGCGCCATTCGTCGGTGCCGGCGAGCTTGACGCGGCAGCGACCGTCGACGATCTCCATGCGCTCGGGGGCGCCGGTGTTGAAAGTCAGCGCGCTCGGCAGGATGACGCCGACGGTCTTCTTCGTGCCGTCCGGCAGCAGCAGCGTGTGGCTGACGCACTGGCCGTCGAAATAGACATTGCTCTTCTTGACGACGCTGACGCCATCGATGCGGGACATGGGAATACCTCGAAGTGAAAAGGAGGGTCGACGGAGCGCGGCCGCCTCCGACGGCCGCCGCGCGGGATGTTAACCGATCGACGCCGCTGCCCGCGCCGGAACGACCTGCTAAAGTGCAGCCTCCGCTTCGGAGGACTTCTCGCATGCCCCAGCCGCGAACCTGGACCGTCGCGCTCTTCGTCCTGAACCTCGCACTCGTCGTCGCACCGTCGCCGGCCCAGCAGCCGACCCCGCAGCAGATCCAGGAAATCCTGCAGCAGGTCCAGCAGAACCCCGAGAACTTCCAGCGCCTGCTGAAGCAGGCGAACGACATGCAGGCCTGCCTGTCGCGGCTCGCGCCGGACACGATGGACCGCTTGCGCGTGCGCGGCGAGGAAATGGTCGCCGACATCCGCGCGCTGTGCGTCGCCGGCGAACGCGACATGGCCGCGTCGCGCGCGCTGCAGTACGCGCAGGAGATGGCGGCCTCGCCGGACCTGCGCGCGGTCGAGGAGTGCGGCAGCATGGCCGCGCAGCTGATGGCCGATCTGCCCTTCGCCGGTCCCGAGGCCGCCGAGGGCGCGGGCCCGGCGCACGTCTGCGATCAGCTTCCGCCCTGACGTGCATGAAGGCGCCGGCTGCGCAGCAGGCTTTCGACTTCGATGCCGTCGCGACCGGCGCGCCCGCGACCTCGCCGCGCTGGACCGTCGATGTCCGGCGCAGCCGCCGTCGCTCGCTGAGCGTCGAGGTCCATGCCGATCTGCGCGTGATCGCCCGCGCGCCGCTGCACTGTCCGGAGGCCGCGATCACAGCCTTCATCGCCAGCCGCGAAGCCTGGATCGCGCGCCAGCTCGAGCACTTCGCGCATCGCCCGCCGGTGCTGGAGGCGCGCTATGCCGACGGCGAGACGCACTGGTTCCTCGGCGAGCCGCTGCAGCTGCGGCTCGCGCCGCAGGCGCGCCACGTCATCGCCCGCCGGCCCGGCGTGCTCGAAGTCGGCGGCGCTCGCGTCGCCGACGCCGCGCGCACGGCACGCGCCGTACAGCACTGGTTCCGCGAGCAGGCCCGCATCGTCTTCGGCGAGCTGCTCCTGCAGTGGCAGGCGCATCCGCGCTTCGCGCGCTATCCCGTGCCGGCGCTGAAGATACGGCTGATGCGCACGCGCTGGGGCAGCTTCAGCCCGCGCACGGGGATGACGCTCAATCTCGTGTTGATCCACGCCCCGCGCCCCGCGATCGAATATGTCGTCGTGCACGAGCTCTGTCATCACCGCTACCGCGGACACGGCAAAGGTTTCTACGCGCTGATGGACGCAGTGCTGCCGGACTGGCGCGCGCGCAAGCGCCTGCTCGAAGCCGGCATCGCGGCGCTCGCGCCGACGCGCTGAAGATGGCTGCGCAGGCGGACGTCGTCGTCGTCGGCGCCGGCCCGGCCGGCTTGATGGCGGCCGACGCAGCGAGCGCGCACGGCGCGCGGGTCGAGGTCTATGACGCGATGGCGTCCTGCGCGCGCAAGTTCCTGCTCGCCGGCAAGGGTGGCCTCAATCTGACGCACGGTGAAGCGCTGCCGGCCTTCGTCGCGCGCTACGGCCTCGCGCGCGTGCGGCTCGCGAGCCTGCTCGACGATTTCGGGCCTGCCCGCCTGCGCGCCTTCGCCGCCGAGCTCGGCATCGAGACCTTCGTCGGCAGCTCCGGCCGCGTGTTCCCGCGCGACCTGAAGGCCGCGCCGCTGCTGCGCCGCTGGCTGCACCGGCTGCGCGAGCGCGGCGTGCGCTTCCACATGCGCCGTCGCTGGTGCGGCTGGCGCATCGACGGCGCGCTGCAATTCCTCGGGCCCGACGGTGACGAATACGCTGCGCCGCGCGCCACCGTGCTCGCGCTCGGCGGCGGCAGCTGGCCCACGCTCGGCAGCGACGGCGCCTGGCAGCCCTGGCTCGCGGCGCGCGGCGTGCCAGTCGCGCCGCTCGTGCCGTCGAACTGCGGGTTCGAGCGAAGCTGGTCCGATCACTTCGTCACGCATCACGCCGGTGCGCCCGTCAAGCCCGTCGCCGCGCGCTGCGTGGCAGATCGGAAGAGCG
>JBFWSI010000097.1:0-9732 GCA_050248455.1 Gammaproteobacteria bacterium
GCGGGCTGCGGACGGCTACGTGCCGGTGCGCGAGGCGGTCGAGCTCGCCGACCGCCGCGACGATCTCGCGCGCGAGGAAGCCCGCGTGCTCGCGAGCCTGGCACGCTACGTCGGTCTCTCCTCGCTCGCCGAACTCGCGGGCGATCCGCCGGCCTTCCGCGTCGATCCGGCGTCGCTGCGCGCGCACCTCGTGCACCACGCGGAGCTCGCGCGCTACGGCGCCGAACTCGACCAGGCCGACGCCGCGCTGCGCGAGGCCGTCGCCGCGCGGCGTCCCGACTGGGGTCTGGAGCTCGCGTTCCAGCACCGCGGCCCCGCGTTCGGCGACATGGTGTCGCTGCAGTTCTCGTTCGATCTGCCGGTGTCGCCGGCCACGCGTCAGGACCCGTTGATCGACGCACGTCGGCACGACGTCAATCGCCTGCTCGCCGAACGCGACGACATGCTGCGCGATCATGAAAAGACGCTCGCGGGCCTGCTCGGCCGGCACGCGAGCCTCGGCCGCCAGCTCGAGCGCGCCCGCGCCACCTTGCTGCCGGCCCTGAAGCGGCAGGTCGAGCTGCTCGAGGCCGGTTATCGCGCCGGCGGCGGTGAACTCCGCGAACTGCTCGACGCTCGCCGCGAACTGATCGCCGCACGTCTGCGGATCGTCGAGATCGAGAGTCGCCGCGAGGTGATCGCGGCCCGCCTGCACTTCGCCTACGAGGAGACGCAGTCATGAGCCGCATCACGGCCCTGATAATCGCCATCGTGGTGTTCGCGGCCGGCGCCGCCGTCGGGCACTGGGGATCCCGCGCATCGCGCGCACCGGAGGCGCCATCCGCCGCGACGCCCGCTGCATCCGCGCCGGACACGCGTCGCGTCCTCTACTGGTACGACCCGATGAAGCCGGATCAGCATTTCGATCGGCCCGGCAAGTCGCCGTTCATGGACATGGAGCTGCAGCCGAAGTACGCGGACGAGGACGCAGCGGCGACGGTGCGCGTCGATCCGGTGCTGGCGCAGAACCTCGGCGTGCGCACGACGACCGTCGTCGCGGCGCCGCTGCCCGCGCTGGCACCCTTGCCCGGCGTCGTGCAGTGGGACGCGCGGCACGTCGCGGTGGTGCAGACGCGCGCCGCCGGCTTCGTCACGCGCGTGTTCGATCGCGCCCCGGGCGATCGCGTCGCGCGCGCTGCGCCGCTCGCGGATCTGCACGTGCCGGCCTGGGCCGGGCCGCAGGCGGAGTACCTCGCACTGCGTGGCCGGGGCGACGCCACGCTTGCCGCCGCGGCGCGCACGCGCCTCGCCGTGCTCGGTGTCCCCGAAGCCGCGATTGCCCAGGCCGAACGCGATGGCCGGCCGGTGACGACGATCCGGATCGCGACGCCGCTTGACGGCGTGATCACCGCGCTCGACGTGCGGGCGGGCATGCGCCTCGAGGAAGGCGCGACGCTGGCGACGATCAACGGTATCGACGAGGTGTGGATCGAGGCGGCGTGGCCGCTGCTGCGCAGCGCCGAGGCGAACCCCGGCGCGCGCGTGCTGATCACCGTCGATGCGCTGCCCGGCGCACGCCTCGAAGGGCGCATCGATGCCGTGCTGCCGGACGTGGACGCCGACAGCCGGACCATCAAGGTGCGCATCGTGCTGCCGAATCCCGGCGGCCACCTGCGGCCCGGCCTGTATGCGACGGTGGCGCTGGCGGCTGCGGATGACTCGCCCGTCCTGCAGGTGCCCGACAGCGCCGTCGTGCGCACGACAGGCGGCGACCTGGTGTTCGTCGCGCTCGACGACGGGCGCTTCAAGCCCGTCACGGTCGCGCTCGGGCGCACGGCCGGCGGGCGCGTCGAAGTGCGCGCGGGGCTCACGGCCGGGGAGCGCATCGTCGAATCCGGCCAGTTCCTGCTCGACTCGGAAGCGAACCTGGCCGGCACGCTGCCGCAGTTCGGTGCGCAGGACGCGCTCGCGCCCGCGCCGTCACCCGCAGCTGCGGTGCACGCTCACGATGCAGCGCAGGAGCACCCCCATGATTGAGCGTCTGATCCACTGGTCGATCGCCAACCGCGTGCTGGTGCTGATCGCCACCGCGCTGCTCGCGGTATGGGGCGCGGTCGTCGCGCGCAGCACGCCGGTCGACGCGCTGCCCGATCTGTCGGACGTGCAGGTCATCGTGCGCACCAACTTCCCGGGCCAGGCGCCGCGCATCGTCGAGGACCAGGTGACGTATCCGCTGGCGAACACGATGCTGTCCGTGCCCGGCGCCCGGACGGTGCGCGGCTATTCGTTCTTCGGCGATTCCTTCGTCTACGTGCTGTTCGAAGACGGTACCGATCCGTACTGGGCGCGCTCGCGCGTGCTCGAGTACCTGAACCAGCTGCAGGGTCGCCTGCCACCGACGGCGCGTGTCGAACTGGGCCCGGACGCGACCGGCGTCGGCTGGATCTACCAGTACGCGCTGGTCGATCGCAGCGCCCGCCACGATCTCGCGGATCTGCGCAGCCTCCAGGACTGGTTCCTGCGCTTCGAGCTGAAGAGCCTGCCCGGCATCGCCGAGGTCGCGACGATCGGCGGCATGGTGCGGCAGTACCAGGTCGTGCCCGATCCCGCCAGGCTCGCGGCCTACGGCATTACCGTCGCCGATGCGATCGAGGCGATCCGCAACGCGAACCAGGAAACCGGAGGCGCGGTGCTCGAGCTCGCCGAAACCGAGTACATGGTGCGTGCGAGCGGCTACCTGAAGACGCTCGACGACTTCCGCGCGATCCCGCTGCGCGTGAGCGCCGGCGGCGTGCCGGTGCGTCTCGGCGACGTGGCACGGATCCGCCTCGGGCCGGAGATGCGGCGCGGGATCGCCGAGCTCGACGGCGAGGGGGAAGCGGTCGGCGGTGTCGTCGTCCTGCGCAGCGGCGGCAACGCGCGCGCGACGATCGCGGCCGTCGAAGCGAAGCTCGCCGAGCTGCGTGCGAGCCTGCCGGCCGGCGTCGAGATCGTCACCACCTACGATCGCAGCCAGCTCATCGACCGCGCGATCGCGAACGTCACGCACAAGATCGCCGAAGAGTTCGTGGTGGTGGCGCTGGTCTGCGCGGCCTTTCTGTGGCACCTGCGCTCGGCGCTGGTCGCTATCGTCGCGCTGCCGGTCGGTGTGCTGATCGCCTTCATCGCGATGCGGGCTCAGGGCGTGAACGCGAACATCATGTCGCTCGGCGGCATCGCGATCGCGATCGGCGCGATGCTCGATGCGGCGATCGTGATGGTCGAGAACGGACACAAGCACCTCGAGGCCTGGCAGCACGCGCATGCCGGCGCGCTGCCCGACGCGGCGACGCGCTGGCGGATCGTCGGCGCCGCCGCGGCCGAGGTCGGCCCGGCGCTGTTCTTCTCGCTGCTCGTGATCACGCTGTCCTTCGTGCCGGTGTTCAGCCTGCAGGCGCAGGAGGGTCGCCTGTTCGGGCCGCTCGCGTTCACCAAGACCTATGCGATGGCGGCGGCGGCCGGCCTGTCGGTGACCTTGGTGCCGGTGCTGATGGGCTGCTGGCTGCGCGGCCGCATTCCGGGCGAACGGCACAATCCGCTGAACCGCTGGCTGATTCGGCTCTACGAGCCCGTGCTCGCGGCGGCGCTGCGGCGGCCTCGGCTCGTGCTCGTCGTCGCGTCGCTCGCGCTCGCGAGCACGGCGTGGCCGTGGAGCCGGCTCGGCGGCGAGTTCATGCCGCCGCTCGACGAGGGTGATCTGCTGTACATGCCCTCGGCACTGCCGGGCCTGTCGGCGGCGAAGGCGCGCCAGCTGCTGCAGGTCACCGACCGTCTGATCAAGACGGTACCGGAAGTCGCGACGGTGTTCGGCAAGGCAGGCCGCGCGGAGAGTGCGACCGATCCGGCGCCGCTCGAGATGTTCGAGACCACCGTGCGCTTCAAGCCGCGCGCGGAGTGGCGGCCCGGCATGACGCCGGAACGGCTGATCGAGGAACTCGATCGCGCCGTGCAGGTGCCGGGACTCGCCAACCTGTGGGTGCCGCCCGTGCGCAACCGCATCGACATGCTCGCGACGGGGATCAAGAGCCCGATCGGCGTCAAGATCGCAGGCCACGATCTCGCCGGGATCGAGCGCATCGCACGCGACATCGAGGCGGTCGCGAAGACGGTGCCGGGCGTGTCCTCGGCGCTCGCCGAGCGCGTGACGGGCGGGCGCTACATCGACGTCGACATCGATCGCGCCGCGGCGGCGCGCTATGGACTCAATGTCGCCGACGTGCAGACGATCGTTGCTGGCGCGATCGGCGGCGAGAACGTCGGCGTGGTGATCGACGGGCGCGCGCGCTATCCGATCAACCTGCGCTACCCGCGCGCGCTGCGTGAATCGATCGACGGCCTGCGGACGCTGCCGATCCTGACGCCCGGCGGCGCGCAGACCACGCTCGGCAGCGTCGCGCGCATCGCCGTCGCCGACGGCCCGCCGATGCTCCGCAGCGAGAACGCGCGGCTGGCGGGCTGGGTCTACGTCGACGTGCGCGGCCGCGACGTCGCGTTGGTCGCGCGGGAACTCGCCGCGGCGGTCGCCGAGCGCGTGCAACTCGAACCCGGCACCAGCGTCAGCTATGCCGGTCAGTTCGAATACCTCGCCCGCGCGGCGGCGCGACTGATGCTCGTCGTCCCCGCGACGCTCGCGATCATCTTCGTGCTGCTCTACGTGAGCTTCCGGCGCGTCGACGCCGCGCTGCTCGTGATGGGCACCTTGCCGTTCGCGCTGATCGGCGGCGTGTGGTTCCTGTACTTCGCCGGCCACCACCTGTCGGTGGCGAGCGCGGTCGGCTTCATCGCACTGGCCGGCGTCGCCGCCGAGTTCGGCGTCGTGATGGTGCTGTATCTCGATCACGCCGTCGTCGACGCCGTCGCCCGGCATGGGCCGCTCGACGAGGCGCGCTTCGACGCCGCGCTACGTCACGGCGCGGCGCTGCGCGTGCGGCCGAAGGCGATGACCGTGGCGGTGATCCTCGGCAGCCTGCTGCCGATCCTCGTCGGTGCGGGCACGGGCTCGGAGATCATGAGCCGGATCGCCGCCCCGATGATCGGCGGCATGCTGAGCGCGCCGCTGATGTCGATGCTGATCGTGCCGGTGATCTATCGGGCCTTGCGGCGCCGGCACGCGGGACGGCGAGCGGACCGCGCGCCCAGCGCCTTGGCGTGACCTGGGAAACGCGAATCCGCGAAGGCCAGGTTTCGGCTTCGCCGACGCGATGCTCCCGGGATCGCCGTGCTCGTCCGGGCGACGAGAGCTGCGAGAAGCCTGGTTCACGGCGCTTCATCGCGGCGATGCGCGAGCTCGTACAGCGCCGGCAGCACCAGCAGGGTCAGCAAGGTCGCCGAAAGGATGCCGCCGATCACGACGGTGGCGAGCGGTCGCTGCACTTCGGCGCCGGTGCCGGTCGCGAGCGCCATCGGCACGAAGCCGAGCGAGGCGACCAGCGCCGTCATCAGCACGGGCCGCAGGCGCGTCAGCGCGCCAAAGGTCGCGTCAGCGGCGCCGGCCTGTTCACCGGCAACGGCAAATCGACTTATGAAGGCGAGCTCCACGTCGGCAACAGTCCGGCGCGCGTGGTGCTCGAAGGCACGCAGATATTCACCTCTTCGTCGATCGTCGACATCGAGCTCGCCGGCGCGGACGGCGCCGACGACTGCGCAAGCTGCTACGCGCAACTGGTCTTCGACGGCCCCGTGCAGATCGACGGCGCGACGCTGAAGATCACTCTCGTCGACGGCTACACCCCGCGCGGCGGCGAGCGCTACACGCTATTCGTGTTCGACGCGCCGCTCGGCGGCGGCTTCGGCGAGGTGCTGCTGCCGAAGCTCTTCGGTGGGCTGCAGTGGGACACGAGCGCGCTCGCGACGCTCGGCGAACTGCGCGTGTCCACCGTGCCGCTGCCCGGCGCGCTGTGGGGCTTCGTGCCGGGCATCGGCTTGCTCGCCATGCGACGGCGAGCCGGCAAGGCGTAGCCTCCGGTTCGGGGGCGGCTCTTCATCGAGGAAAGCTCACATCCGTCGCCGCCGCGAAGGCGAGGGTCAGCAGGTCGAGCGCGGGCAGCTAGCCCATGCTCGCCTGCTCTGCCTCCGTGCGCGTCCGCCCGTCGCGCAGCAGGCGCAGGCCGTTGGTGACCACGATGAGGCTGGCGCCGAGATCGGCGAACACCGCCTGCCACAAGGTCGAATGGCCGGCGACGGCGAGCACGACGAAGCAGGCTTTGAGGCCCAGTGCGAAGGCGATGTTCTGCCACAGGATGCGGCCGGTGCGGCGCGACAGCTGCACGAAGGCCGGAATGCGGCGCAGGTCGTTCGTCATCAGGGCGACGTCGGCCGTTTCGATCGCCGCGTCGGTGCCGTGGGTCGCCATCGCGAAGCCGAGATCGGCGCGTGCGAGCGCGGGCGCGTCGTTGATGCCGTCGCCGACCATCGCGACGCCGCCCGCCGCGGACAGCGTCGCGATGAGCGCGAGCTTGTCCTCCGGCAGCAGCTCGCCGCGCGCGTCCTCGATGCCGACCTGGGCCGCGATCGCGCGCACCGTGCGCGCATTGTCGCCGCTCAACATCACCGGGCGGATGCCCAATGCAATCAGCGCGGCCACGGCTTGCCGCGCGCCGTCGCGCACGGTGTCCGCGACGGCGAATATTGCGAGTGCCTGCGTCTCGGTGGCGAGCACCACCACGGTCTTGGCCTCGAGCTCCAGCCGCTCGAGCGTCGCCTCGATGGCCGGCGAGCACACGCCGCGCTCTTCCGCGAGCCGATGGTTGCCGAGGAAGTAGCGCCGTCCTTCGACCACGCCCGTCACGCCGCGGCCGGGCAGTGCCGCGAACTCGCTCACCCTCGCGAGCGCGCCGTCATGACCGGCCACGATCGCCGCGGCCACCGGATGCTCGGACAGCGCGTCGAGGCTCGCCGCGATGCGCAGCGCCTCGGGCTCGCGGCACGCGGCGTCGAGGCTGAGCACGTCGGTCAGGGCGGGCTCGCCGTGCGTGAGCGTGCCGGTCTTGTCGAAGGCGATCGCGCGCAGCTGCCGCGCGCGCTCGAGATGAAGCCCGCCCTTGGCGACGAGGCCGCGGCGCGCCGCGGCGGCGAGCCCGCTCGCGATGGTGACGGGCGTGGAGATCACGAGCGCGCAGGGGCAGGCGATGACGAGCAGCACGAGCCCGCGGTAGATCCAGGTGGGCCATGCCGCGCCTAGCAGCAGCGGCGGCGCCAATGCGACGAGCCCCGCCACGACGAGCACCGCCGGCGTGTAGTGCTGCGCGAAGCGATCGACGAAGCGCTGCGTCGGCGCTTTCTGGGCCTGTGCCGCCTGCACCGCGCGCGCGATGCGATCCAGCGTGCTCGCGCCCTTCGCCGCGGTGACGCGGAACTCGAAGCTGCCGCCCTGGTTGATCGAGCCCGCGTACACCGGCGCGCCGACGTCCTTGTCGACGGGCATAGCCTCGCCGGTGATCGGCGCCTCGTTCACCGCCGAGCGGCCGCTGATCACGACCCCGTCCAGCGCCACGCGTTCACCGGGTCGCGTGCGCACCCGCGCACCGGGCTCGAGGCTCGCGACGGGCATCTCGCGCCACGTGCCATCGGGTAGCTGCACCGTCGCGTGGTCGGGCGCGAGGGCGAGCACGGCACGTATCGCATGGCGGGCGCGCTCGGCGCTGAGACGCTCGATCAGCTCCGCCACGCCGAACAGCCACACCACCATCGCCGCCTCCGGCCACTTGCCGATCAGCATCGCGCCGAGCACGGCGACGGACATCAGGAAATTAATGTTGAGGGACAGCGTCCGCAGCGATACGAGCCCCTTGCGCAGCGTGTCGAGACCGCCCGCGAGGATCGCGACGAGTGCGCAGGCGAGCACGAGCGGCGACGTCTCCTCGCCGCTGATCCACGCGACGGCCTCGGCGCCGATCGCGGCGACGCCGGCGATGCCGGACGTCACGACGTCGCGCAGCGCCAGGCGCGGCCCTTCGAAGGTCGTGGCAGCCGTCGCCTGCGGCGTCTCCGGCAGCGGCACCGGCGTGAAGCCCAGCGCCGCGATCGCGCGAGCGATCGGCGCGGCGTCGTCGAGGCGATGCTCGATCTCGAGCACGCGCTCGATCAGGTTGAAACGCAGCGCTTCCACCTCGGGCAACTGGGCCAGCGACTTGCGGATCATCGCTTCCTCGGTGGGGCAGTCCATCTGCTCGATGCGATAACGGATCTTCATGGCGATTGCCCACCGAGCCGGGGATCCCGCGCTGGCGCGCGTTCCGCGCCTTCGAAACCGCGCGGCTCGCGCCCGCTTGCGGCGGCCGTGCCGTAAGCGAGCCGGTACAGCACGGGCAGCACCAGCAGCGTGAGCAACGTGGCCGAGACGATGCCGCCGATCACGACGGTGGCGAGCGGTCGCTGCACCTCGGCGCCGGTGCCGGTCGCGAGCGCCATCGGCACGAAGCCCAGCGAGGCGACGAGCGCGGTCATCAGCACCGGGCGCAGGCGCGTGAGCGCGCCCTCGCGGATCGCCGCGTCCAGCGGGCGTCCTTCCTCGCGCAGCGCGCGGACGAAGGAGATCATCACGAGCCCGTTGAGAACGGCCACGCCCGACAGCGCGATGAAGCCGACGCCGGCCGAGATCGACAGCGGAATGTCGCGCAGCCAGAGGGCGAGCACGCCGCCCGACAGCGCGAAGGGCACGCCCGAGAACACGAGCAGGCCGTCCCTCACGTTGCCGAACATCGCGAACAGCAGGATGAACACCAGCAGCAGCGCGAGCGGCACGACGATCTGCAGGCGCGCGCTCGCCGACTGCAGCTGCTCGAAGGTGCCGCCCCACGTCATCCAGTAGCCTGCCGGGACGGTGACCGCCTCGCTGAGCGTCTGGCGTGACGCCGCGACGAAGGATCCGATGTCCCGCCCGCGCACGTTGGCCGTGACGACGACGCGCCGCTTGCCGTTCTCGCGGCTGATCTGGTTCGGGCCCGGCGCGAGCTCCAGCGTCGCGACGTCGCCGAGCTCCGCGTATCCGCTCGCGCCGCCACCGGGCAGGCGGATCGGGATGCGCGCGATCGCCGCCGGATCCGAGCGCAGCGTCTCCGGCAGGCGCACGACGATGTCGAAGCGACGATCGCCTTCGAACAGCAGCCCGGCCTCGCGCCCGCCGACGCCGATGGCGACGGCGTCCTGGACGTCGTCGACGTCGAGCCCGAGCCGCGCGAGGCGGGCGCGATCGATGGCGACGCTCAGCATCGGTAGGCCCGTGGTCTGCTCGACCTTCACGTCCGCCGCGCCGGGCACGCTCGCCAGCGCCTCGGCGACGTCCGCCGCGGTCGCGTTCATCACGTCCATGTCGTCGCCGAAGATCTTCACCGCGACGTCGCTGCGCACGCCGGACAGGAGCTCGTTGAAGCGCATCTGGATCGGTTGGGTGAACTCGTAGTTGTTGCCGGGCACCCGGGAGAGCGCGTCCTGCACCGCGGCGACGAGGTCTTCCTTGCGGCGGCCCGGATCCGGCCACTCGACCCGCGGTTTCAGCATCACGAAGTTGTCCGCCACGTTGGGCGGCATCGGATCGGTCGCAATCTCGGGCGTTCCAATCTTGGCGAAGATGCGCTCGACCTCGGGAAAGGTCTTCACCGTCCGCTCGAGCTCCGCCTGCATCTCGATGGCCTGCGTGAGGCTGGTGCCGGGAATGCGCAGCGCGTGCAAGGCGAAGTCGCCTTCGTCCAGGCTGGGGATGAACTCGCTGCCCAT
>JBFWSI010000098.1:0-9732 GCA_050248455.1 Gammaproteobacteria bacterium
GTCGTTTGGCCTTGCGCTGCCGGCACTCCTGCAAGTTACGGCGACGGATTTTGCGCGACCGGCCGCCCCCGGGGATCCTGACGCCGCGCATCGTCAGCCCACGAAGAATGCGGTACTTTCCGCCGACTTCCTGCCATCGTGGTCAGACGCCGATGTATTCGCTGCGCTACCGCCTCGCCCGCTGGACGCTCGCCCACCGCGGACTGGCCTGGGCCGCCTTCGCTCTGATCACGGCCTTCTTCGCCGCCGGCCTGCCGAAGGTCAAGCTGCAGACGATCTTCTCCGACCTGCTGCCGCAGAACGATCCTTTCGTCGAGGTCTACAAGGACCATCCCGGCTTCGGCAATCCGCTGACCGTCGCCGTGATGCTCAAGCGCAAGGACGGCGACATCTACAACGCCGCGACGCTGCAGAAAGTCTGGCAGCTGACGCGCGACATCGATCTGGCCCCCGGCGTCGACCACGATCTGATCCTCTCGATCGCGAGCACCAAGGCGCGCTACAGCGAGTCGACCGCGAACGGCATCGACATGCGGCCGCTGATGGAGGACAAGCCGCCGGCGACGGCCGAGGAGCTCGCGCGCTTCCGCACGCTGGTCGAGAAATCTCCGAACACGCGCGTGTTCCTGATCTCGCGCGACGACAGCGCGACCTTGCTGACGGCGACCTTCATCGAGCGCCTGCTCGACTACGGCGAGGCCTTCGACTACGTGCAGCGGCTGGTCGAAGCCGCGCGCGACGCGGATCACGAGGTGCACGTCGCCGGCCAGCCGATGCTGATCGGCTGGGTCTACCAGTACGAGAGCCAGATGGTCGGGATCTTTGCCGCGACGGTCGGGCTGCTGGTGCTCGCGCTCGCGCTGTACATGCGCAACACCGTCGGCATCGTCACGCCGATCATCACCAGCGCCACGGCCGGGATCTGGGCCTTCGGCCTCGTCGGCTGGCTCGAGGTGTCGATCGAGCCGCTGCTGATGGTAGTGCCCTTGCTGCTGACGGCGCGCTCGTTCTCGCATTCGGTGCAGTTCACCGAGCGCTTCTACGAGGTCTATGCCCAGGTCGGCGATCGCGTGCGCGCGGCGGAGATCACGATGAGCGTGATGATGGCGCCCAGCGTCGTCGGCATCATCACCGACATCCTCGGCATCGCGATCGTCGGCTTCGCGCCGATCCCGGCGATGGTGCGCCACGCGATCTTCTGCGGCATGTGGGCGGTGTGGCTGATCCCGACCGGCGTGGTGCTGATCTCGCTGCTGCTGGCTTCGTTGCCGGCGCCGGCGAACGTGCGCGAGCTGGTCGGCCGCGGCACGCAGAGCGGCGCGCACCGTCGGTTCGAGGAGACGATGCGCAGCGTCGCGCGGCTGTCGACCGGCCGCGGCGCGCGCGTGACGGCCGTCGTCGTCGTCATCGGCGCAGCGCTCGCGATTTTCACCGCCGCGCAGATCCGGATCGGCAACCCCGTCGAAGGCACGAACCTGTTCTGGCACGACTCCGAGTTCAACACCGCGGTGCGCGCGATCAATGCCCATTTCCCCGGCGTCAACACGCTGGAGATCGTGCTCGAGGGCCAGGATCCCGACAGCCTCGAGTTCTTCGTGCAGAAAGTGGAGATGGTGCAGACCGCGCAGCGCCTGCAGCGCTACATGGAATCCGTCGCCGAGCCGCCGCGCGCGACATTGAGCTTCGCCGACTACATGGCCGAGGGCAACCGGCTGTTCAACGGCGGGCATACCAAATGGCTGCCGCTGGATCCCGTGCAGGAGGCGATGAGCGCCGCCGCCTTCGGCGTCACGATGGGCAGCAGCGCGAAGAACTTCAGCAACCTCGTCGACCAGAAGTGGCATCACGCGACGGTATCGCTGTGGTACCCGGACAACCGCCAGCACACCGTCGATCGCGCGCTCGCCGACGCCCGTGCCGCGGTCACGGCGGTCGGCGAGGAGCACGGTTACTTCCGCGTGCGCCTGGGCACCGGCACGATCCCGCTGCAGCAGGCCGTCAACCTCGTCATCGAGCGCTACCACTGGGTGGTGACGGGGCTGATGAACGTCTTCATTCTCATCACCTGCAGCCTCGCCTACCGTTCGCTGCTGGCCGGCGCGCTGCTGCTCGTGCCCGTCAATCTCGCCAACCAGGTGCTCTACGCGGCGATGCACCTGCTCGGCGTCGGCCTCGACGTCAACTCGATGATCGTCGCGGCGATCGGGCTCGGCGTCGGCATCGACTACGGTATCTACCTGCTGTCGCGGATCTGCGAGGAATATCACGCGCACGCGGACTGGGCGCGCGCGATCGCGGCGGCCCTGGCCACCACGGGCAAGGCCATCCTGTTCACGGCCACGATCATGGTGCTCGGCATCGCGCCGTGGTATTTCCTGTCCGAGCTCAAGTTCGTCGCCGACATGGGGCTGCTGATCATCGTGATCATGGCCATCAACATGGTGCTCGCGCTGATCGTGCTGCCGCTGCTCGTGTGGTTCGTGCGCCCGCGCTTCGCGGCGCGCCGCGATCTGCTGGTCGGCGAAGGCTATCGGCTCGAGGAATTCACGACCGCGACGGAGGCACGATGAAGGCGGCGTTGAACGCGCGCGAGGCCCGCGTGATCGGCTGCCTGATCGAGAAGGGGATCACGACGCCGGAGCAGTATCCGCTGACGCTGAACGCGCTGACGGCGGCCTGCAACCAGAAGTCGAACCGCGAGCCCGTGCTGGACTTGTCCGAGGGCGAAGTGCAGGCGACCGTCGACGGCCTGGTCAAGCGCTTCCTCGTCAGCGACAAGGGCGGCTACGGCGGTCGCACGACGCGCTACCGTCACCGCTTCTGCAACACGGAGTTCGGCACGCTGACGTTCTCGCCCTTCGAGCTCGGCGTGATCTGCGTGCTCCTGCTGCGCGGCCCGCAGACACCGGGCGAGCTGCGCCAGCGCACGAACCGGCTGTGCGACTTCGCCGACGTCGAGGCGGTCGAAGAAGCGCTGAACGGCCTGATGACCCGCGCCGACGGCCCCTACGTCGCGCGCCTGCCGCGCGCGCCCGGCGAACGCGAGTCGCGCTACACGCATCTCTTCGGCGATACGGTGCCCGACCTCCTCGCCGAGGACGCGCCCATCCGCAGTGACGACGCCGGCCTGCTCGCCCGCGTCGAGCGCCTCGAAGCGCTGGTCGAGGAGCTGCGTGCCGACGTCCGGCGCTTGGGCGGTGAGGCGGGGGAGTGAAGAAAATCTAGCCACGGAGGACACGGAGGGCACGGAGGAAGAAATGATTCGATGAGCACCTCCGCACTGCCCACTCCGATGGAAGCGTCGGCGCCACGGCGCCGTTCCGACAATCGATCTCTTCTCCGCGTCCTCCGCGGCCGGATTCCCCGAGCCTCGCCGACGGCACCGACCGCATGACGCGGCACGACCGCGCGCAGCCGAGCGAAGGTATATCTCTCTGCCACCTACCTGCCGGGATTCGCGCGTTTATGCGAAGCTGCACCTCCCTGAGCCGCCCCCGGAGACGTCGATGGCCATCGAAATGACAGACATCAAGCTCGACTACGTGACGATCGCCGAAGCGCGCCGCATGAGCGGCCTGCGCGTCGTGCTCGGGGCCTATCCGATTCCCGGTCCGTGGCGGGAGTCGTGCAAGGGCATCCTGTGGGTCAAGGGCCTGCGTTATACGCCGGTGAGGACGGCGAATGCCGGTGCCTCCGATCTCGCAATCGGCATGCAGGACACGCAGAGCGAGCTCGTCGAATGGACCGGCCAGTCGAGCGCGCCGGTCATCGCCTGGAACGACGAGCGCCCGCGCGCGAGCTGGATCGATCAGCTCAACCTCGCCGAGCGCCTGCAGCCGGAGCCGCCGCTGATCCCGGCCGAGGTCGAGGACCGCGTCCGCATGTTCGGCCTCGCCAACGAGCTGCTCGGCGAGAACGGCTTCGTGTGGGTGAAGCGGCTGCTGATGGTGCACGGCCCGCTGCAGACGCTTGCGGCCGACGATCCGCAGCGCGGCTTCTTCGAATTCCTGGGCCGGAAATACGGCTACACGCCGGCCGGCGCCGAGGCGGCAGCGCAGCGCATCATCGACATCCTCGGCGCCTTGGCGGCACAGCTCGAGCGCCAGCGCGCGGCCGGGCGGCGCTATCTCGTCGGCGAGCGGCTGTCCGCACTCGACATCTACTGGGCGGCGTGCTGCGCAATCCTCGATCCGATGCCGCCCGAGCGCTGCCCGATGGCGGACGCCTTCCGCGCCGGCCCCTACGGCAACAGCGATCCGCGCATCGCAGCGGCGCTGACGCCGGCGCTGCGCGCGCATCGCGATTTCATCTACGAGACGCATCTGGAGCTGCCGATCGTGTTCTGAGGCCCTCGCGGCGAGCGTTGTCTCGGCCGGCGCGCGGGTTTAGGCTCGACTCCTCGTCACGACCGAGGGCACGCGCATGGCCGATCTGCCGCCGGGATATCCGACCGAACCCTTCGCCGCCTTCGACTTCCTGAAGACGCGCGAACGCCTGTCCGTCGAGGACTTGAAGGTCCTCGCGATGATCGAATGCTACGGCGAGACCTTCTACGAGCTGCTCGCGCAGGGCGTCGAAGACGACGAAGCGCGCGCGCTGCTCCGGCGCAACGCCGCCGAGGAACGCGGCCACGCGCAGCGCTGCGTGAAGGCGATCGGCCTGCTCGGCGGACAGTTCGAGCTGCCCGCCAAGGCCGACAATCCGTTCATGGCCCTCGCACCGGCCGCGATCCCGATGGACGCGGAGCTGGTCCGCCTGCTCGAGCAGGGTGAAATCGACGGCGATCTCGCCTACCAGCAGTGGGCCGATCGCGAGCCGCTCGCGCAGGTCGCCCAGCTCTACCGCCAGAACGGCCGCGAAGAAATCCGCCACTGCGAACGCGTGGGTCAGGTGAAGGCGCGGCTGCAGCTAGCCAGGTAAGGACAGAGACTCTTCGTAGCCCGGGTGCAGCATAGCGAAACCCGGGATCTTCGGACTCTCGACACCCCCGATCCCGGGTTCCGCGCTGCGCGCTGCACCCGGGCTACGAGACGACTTCGACCTCAGTTCAAGGCCCGCGCCAGCGCCGTGCGATATTCGCGCAGGCGCGGGTCGCTTGCGTCCATCAGCGCGAAGACGTCGAGCACGGTGCGGCGTGCGGCATCGTCGCCGTACTTGCGATCGCTGCGCACGATTGCGATCAGATCCTCGAGGCCACCGCCCAGGTCGCCGGCGGCGAGCTTGCGCACGGCGGCGTAGTAGCGCGCCTCGGTCGACGGCGGCTCGTTCGCGAGCGCGGCGGCGAGCGCCTCGGGCGCCGGCCCGGCGCCGGCGAGACGTGCGAAGCGCAGGCGCGCTTCCTGGCGCTGCGAGGCTTCGTCCGCGGCGAGCGCGGGCAGCGCATCGAGGACTTCGGCAGCGCGCTCGAGCCGGCCTGCGTCGATCAGCAAGGCGGCGAGCTCGGCATGGATGCGAAAGTTTTCCGGATCCTCGGCGAGGGCTTGCTCGAGCAGCGTGATCGCGGCCGCCGGTTCGCTGGCCGCGATGTCCTGCGCGTGGCGGCGCAGGCGATCGGTCGGTCGATCGAGATGCGGCGCGACGAAGGCGTGCAAGGCGGACAGCGGCTGCGCGCCCATCGTCTGCGCCACCGGCGCGCCGTCCTTGAACAGGATCAAGGTCGGCAGGCTGCGCACGCCGTAGCGGCCGGCCAGCTCCGGTTCGGCATCGCTGTCGACCTTCGCGATTGCGAGGCGCCCTTCCAGGCCGTCGGCGAGTTGTTCGAGCACCGGCGCCAGCGAGCGGCAGGGACCGCACCACGCGGCCCAGAAGTCGACGAGCACCGCGCGCGTGCGCGATTCCTCGATCACGCGCGCGTCGAAATCGGCAGCGCCGACGGCATAGACATGCTCCGCGGCCATGCCTCAGCGCCCCGCCTTCGCCGCTGCTTCCCGAGCCTCGCGAACCTTGTCGTCGGTCTGGTTGAAGAGCAGCGCGCGCCGCGCCTTCTCCTGCTCTTCCGTCAGCTTGCGCTCGGCCAGATCGCGGCGCACTTCGCGACCTTTTTGCACCGCCGGACGCGCGCCGACCTCGTCGACCCAGCGCTTCAACTGCGGAAACTTCGTCCACACCGCCTCGTCGATCAGCCGCTCGAGCAGCATCGCCCACGGCCAGCTGATGATGTCGGCGATGCTGTAGTCCTCGCCGGCGAGATGCGCGTGCGCGGACAGCTGCGCGTCCATCACGCCGCACAGGCGATCGACTTCGCCGCTGAAGCGCTTGCGGCCGTACGCGAGCTGCGCCGGATCGTCGACGAGCGCCGGCGCGTAGTTCTTGAAATGGTTCGCGTTGCCCATCATCGGGCCGAGGTTCGCCATCTGCCAGTACACCCACTGCAACACGCGGAAGCGGTTGGCGGGATCCCGGGGCAGGAAGCGACCGGTCTTGTCGGCGAGGTATTCGAGGATCGCACCGGACTCGAAGATCGCGATCGGCGCGCCGCCGCCGGCCGGCGCGTGATCGACGATCGCGGGCATGCGGTTGTTCGGACAGATGCGCAGGAACTCGGGCTTGAACTGCTCGCCGCTGCCGATGTCGACGGGCAGCACGCGGTACTCGAGGCCGCATTCCTCGAGCATGATGGTGACCTTCCAGCCGTTCGGCGTGGGCCAGTAATGGACGTCGATCATCGCGCGCCTCCTCGAAACGATGGAGGCGGATGGTAGCACCGCGATGCGGTGCCGCCAGCGGACGCGCGGCCGTCAGCCGCCGACGCGCCGTCTGCCGTCGAGAAAGACGAGGGACCCGCCGCGCACGTCGGCGAGCATCGCATCGACGGCGTCGCGGATGCATGCCCAGTCGGGCCCGCCGGCGCGGGTGTGTCGGGTGACGACGTCCAGCGCCGTCGCGAGGCAACCGCGCGCGATCGCCTCCTTCAGCAGGATCATCACCTGGGCCTTGTCGTTCGACATCGGCTGCTCCGTATCCCCGGAGTCGATCTGCAGCACCCGCGCCGGCCGGTAGACGCCGGTAGCGATGGCGTCGCCGTGCAGTACGGTCCTCGTAGCATGGACGCTACGTCAGCCACGCAAGCGCCCTGCTCCCCCATTTGGAGTCGTGCGGATGCCGCTCGCCGGCCACGGGCGTGCGCGGCCGGCGCGATCCAGCCTTCCGGCGGGCTCTTTCGAGCGGTGTCGCCGTCGTTCAGGCGCGGGCGCGGCGCTTCGCCTGCACCGGCGGGTCGAGGTGCGAGGGCCAGGCGCGGTAGCAGTCGGCGCGGCGACGGCGGTCGCGGTAGGTCGGCGCGACGCCCGTCTCGCGATTCTGCCGCAGCAGATCGAGATCCACCGTACCCGTCAGCACCATCTCGACGTTGGTCTCGGCCTCGGCGACGACGCCGTTCGGCGCCGGCCACGGCGTGTCGCAGGGTGCGAGGATCGAGCTGCGCGTCCAGCCGTTCGGCAGCGGTCCCTTCGGCACCTTGCCGCCGGTCGCGCAGTGGACGAAATAGACCTGGTTCTCGATGCAGCGCGCCTGCGCACAGTGCCGGACGCGCCAGAAGCCGTACTCGCTGAAGGTGAACGAGGGGCAGAGGATGATCTCGGCGCCCTGCTCGGTCAGCGCGGCCGCGCATTCGGGGATTTCGGCCTCGTAGCAGACGTTGAGCCCGACCCGCGCGAAGGGCAGGTCGAAGGCTTCCATGCGATCGCCCTCGCCGGTGAACCACTGGGACTCGGCGGGGAAGATGTGCGTCTTCTCGTGCATGTGCACGAGCCCGCCGGGGCCATAGACGTAGGCGACGTTCAGATAGCCCGTCTTGCGCTTCTCGAGATGCGAGCCCGCGACGATGTGCTGCTTGCGGCTCTTCGCCTCGGCCGCGAAGAAGTCGCGATAGGCCTTCGTGTACTTGTCGACCTTGACCAGATCGCTCAGCGGACGGTTGCGCCAGTCCTCGAAGGTCGTGAACAGGGCGAGCGTGAAGAGCTCGGGGAACAGCACCAGATCGGCGCCCTTCGCCTTGTCGAGCAGGCGCGTCACCTGGCGGGCGAAGGCGTCGAAATCCTTGAGCGGCTTGATCACGAACTGGCAGGCGGCAATGGCAACGGGACGGGACATGGCGGCACCCTCTTCGCTGGACGTGGCGATGCGCTATTGTTGACGTCGTTCGCCGCGAGGCGCAACGAGCACGCCTGTCGGTAAATTTCCCCAACCTGCGGTCAGGAGGAGCGAGTCCATGGCGCAAAAAGACATCCAGGTCTGTTTCAACGTGCATTTCGATTCCGTGTCCCTGTGGCTCGGCTCCTTCGGCGGCGAGGATTCGCCCTGCGACATCTCGCGCGGCGTGCACGCGGCGAAGGTGGGCACGCCGCGCCTGCTCGACGTGTTCGACAAGTACGGCATCACGACGACCTGGAACATCACCGGGCATTCGATCGAGAGCTTCCCGAAGGAATCCAAGCTCGTCGCGCAGGCCGGTCACGAGCTGGGCCTGCACGGCTATGCCCACGAGAACCCGCTCGCGATGTCCAAGGAGCAGGAATCGGACGTGCTGAACAAGACCTTCGACCTGGTCGTGGAGCTGTGCGGCAAGGCGCCGAAGGGCTATTCCGCGCCGTGGTGGGAGCTGAGCCGGAACACCATCGATCTGCTGCTCGCCAAGGGCATCGAGTACGACCACAGCCTAATGGAGAACGACCACACGCCCTATTACCTGCGGCGCGACGACAAGTGGACCAAGATCGACTACACCAAGCCGGCGGCGAGCTGGATGAAGCCCTGGCAGCCGGGGCCCGTGACCAGCCTGCTCGAAATCCCCTGCAGCTGGTATCTCGACGACGCGCCGCCGGTGATGTTCGTGAAGAAGTTTCCGAACAGCCACGGCTGGGTGCCGCCGCGCGATCTCGGCCAGATGTGGCAGGACCAGTTCGACTGGCTCTATCGCAACCAGGACTACGGCGTCTACAACGCCTGCCTGCATCCGGACGCCTGCGGCCACCCGCAGATGCTGCTGATGCTGGAGCGCCTGATCGACCACATGCGCCACCACGACGGCGTGCGCTTCATGACCCTCGGCGGGATCTGCCAGGAGTTCAAGAAGAAGAACCCGCCGGCGGCGAAAGTCGCGCGCCGAAGGCGTTGAAGGCCGCGAGTGAGGCGCCGAGGGCCGCCGGCGCGAGGCCCTCGGTGATGAAGACCAGCCGTGAGCGGCGGTCTTCGTCCGGCCAGCGCCGCAGATGGAAGGGCGGGTGCACGAGGTGCTGCACGCCGTTGACGACCACGGGCGTGCGGCTGCCGGCGACGTTCAGCAGGCCTTTCACGCGCAGGATGCGGCTGCCGTGCACGTGCAGCAGCATCGTCAGCCACAGGCCGAACGCGGTCCAGTCCAGCGCCTCGTCGACGACGACGTGGCCGCTCGCATACGGCGCACCGTGCGCATGCGCCGACGCGGCGCCGAGCCAGGCGAGGACGTCGGCGGCGCGCACGCGCGGGGCATGGATGTCGGCGCGCGCCAGCAGCCCGGCGTCGGCCGCGGCGGCCATCGCGATCCGGGCCTGCGCGTTCAGCGCGCGTATCGCCTCCGTCGCCGCGGCGGGCGCGGCGAGATCGGCTTTCGTGATCAGCACCGTGTCCGCGCAGGCGACCTGCTTGCGCGCTTCCTCGCGGCGCGCGAGATCGCCGGCGCCGTGCACCGCGTCGTCCGTCGCGATCACGGCGCCGAGCCGGTAGCGATGGCGCAGCTGCGGATCGTTCAGCAGG
>JBFWSI010000099.1:0-9729 GCA_050248455.1 Gammaproteobacteria bacterium
GGCCGCCGCTGCCGGGCACGGCGCGATAGCGCTCGCCTTCGCGTTGAATCACGTAGGGAAGTCGATTCGAGACGACAATCGGCCGGTGCGCGAGATGGGCCATCCTTGAAGCTCCTTCACGGTGGATCGGTAATGGAGGAGGGGCGGGATCCCGCACGTTTCAGGCTAGGAAGGCGGCGAGGAACGAAGATGCTAACGTCCGGTGTCGGAAGCGGCCATCGGACGATCGCCGACACGGCGCCGACGAAATGCCAAGTCGCGGCGGGCGCACGGCTGAACCGGCGACGAACGAAGCCGCGCGCGATCGGAGACGGAGATCGCCGCGCGAACGTCCCGTGTCCAGGCCAATTCGCGCAGTGCACGCAAAAAAATGGCCGTGAGTCGCGTTGCGATTCACAGCCATCGACCGGGCTTGCCGGCCTGGGCTCAACTGGTTGAATGCGGCCCTGCATCCTTGACGAATGCCTTCCTGCATTCGCGTGTGAGCTTGGAAACAAGTGTAGCCTCCGCCGTGAGCGGCGAATGTCGGACGGCCGTGGCCGCTGAGTCGGCCCCGAGGCGGTGTTCATGGCCGATCGCCCGGCACGCTCATATCCAATACCAGAACAGCCGCGCCGCGCGTTCGCGCAGGCGATCGCTCCAGGGCCGCTTGCGCCAGGCCTCGCGCGTGACGCCACGGGCGGACTGCAGGTCCGTCTCGAACGTGTGGGCCACCAGGCGCGCGAAGTCGGTGTCGATCACGACGGCGACGATCTCGTTGTTGTGCACGAGGCTGCGCAGATCGAGGTTCGCCGAGCCGACGAAGGACACCGCATCGTCGATCAGCACGGTCTTCGCGTGCACGAAGGCCGCCTCGTGCTCGTAGATGCGCACGCCGGCGGCGAGCAGGCGCCCGTAGATCGAGCGCGACGCATGCAAGGTCAGCTCGGAATCGCTGACCCCCGGCAACAGGATGCGCGTGTCGACGCCGCGTCGTGCCGCCTCGACCAGCGCATCGCGCAGCGAGCGATCGGGCGTGAAGTACGCCTGCGTGATCCACAGCCGATGCGCGGCATGCCGTATCGCATTGAGATGGATTGCGTGCATCGCGCCCGCCGTGCTGCCGTCCGCCTCGCTCGCGACCGCGGCGACGAGCGCATTGCCGGTCGGCTGCAGCCGCGGGAAGTAGCGCGGCGAGGGCGTGACGACATCACCGCCGGCACGCGTCCACGTCGAGAAGAACAAGGCCTGGAACTGCGCCACGGCCGGGCCGTCGATGCGCGCCTGCGAATCGCGCCAGCCGTCGTCCAGCGGATTCCCGCGCGAGCCGGAGCCGCCGCTGACCGAGCCCGACATCGGTCCGTGCTCGTAGGTGCCGCTGATGTTGATGCCGCCGACGAAGGCGACGCGGCCGTCGACGATCAGCATTTTGCGATGATCGCGGTTATTGACGCGCCCGCTCGCGAGCGCGCCGACCGAGGCCAGCGGACGAAACTCGTGGACGTCGATCCCGGCCTCGCGCATGCGCGCGAACAGCGCCTCGTCGCTCGCCCACGAGCCGGCACCGTCATACAGCACGCGCACCTCGACACCCAGACGACGTTTCTCGATCAGCAGCTCCGCGAAGCGCGTGCCGAGCTCGTCGTCGGCGAAGATATAGGTCTCGACGTGCACGTGGTTGCGCGCGGCGGCGATGGCCTCGGCATAGGCGGCGAAGGTCGATGGCCCGTCGTTGTACATCGTGACGCGATTGCCGGCGACGAAGCTCGCATGCGGCATGCCCGTGCGCAGCGCGTCGATCAGTGCATGCGTCGTCGGGCGGCTCGCGGCCGCACCGAGCGCGCGAGCGAGCACCGCGTGCTCGGTCGCGGCATCGGCAGCGCCGCCGCGCGCGGCGATTGGCGCGGGCGTCGCGATGCGCGTGGAGTGCAGGCGCAGCTCGGGCCCCGCGCAGCCGCCGAGGCCGCACACCAGACTCAACAATCCGGCACGCCACCAGTGCGGCGGCAGCCGCGCCGGGTAGTCCGTGCTCGCGTGTAAGCTTTTCCCTGTCATGCAATTCCTGCCCCGTCTCGCAGCGCTGCCGGCATTCGTGTGGCAGCTCAAGTCCCCGCTTCGACGGGCTCCGGTTCAAATGGCATGCCATCTGCAGACCGACCGGTGGCCGCGATGCGCGGCGATGATGGAAAGACGAGAGGAAAACGATGAACGAAGCGAAGAAAGCGAAAGCGCGAAACTGCCTCGTCGCCGGCATGCTCGCGGCCATGAGCATGGTCGCCTGCGCGGCAGACAAGCACACGGCCGGCGAGGTCCTCGACGACACGCTGGTCACGACCAAGGTCAAGGCCGCCCTGGTCGCCGATCCGGTGACCAAGGCGTACCAGATTTCGGTCGATACCTACAAGGGCAAGGTCAAGCTGTCCGGCTTCGTCGACAGCGCGGAAGCCGAGCAGCGTGCGATCGAAGTCGCGCGCGGGGTCGAAGGCGCTGCCGACGTCGAGGATGCGCTCGAAGTGCGGCAGTGACCGCGCGCTGAAGTGTTGGATCTCGCGCGAGGCGGTGCGGCAACGCGTCCGCCCCGCCTCGCGCGGCGCAATGGATGTTCAGTGCGCGACGGATTTCGGTACCGGGACCAGAGACGGATCGGTAGTCGCGGCCTGCAGCTTGGCGTTGAGGCCGTCGATGCCGACGCGCTGGATTTCCGCCGCAACGGCGGTACGCAGCGTGCTGACGAGGCTCACGCCCTGCACGACGGCGTCGAACACCTTCCACTCGTCGCCGCGCGCGACCATGCGGTAGTCGACCGCTGCGACGGGTTTGCCCGGCCGCGTCACGCGCGTGCGAACCTGCAGTACGCGACCTTCGCGTCCGGCCGGCGCCGCGGACAGTATCGCGACGTCGGCCGCGAGATAGTCCGTCGCGTGCACGGCGTAGGTCCGCAACAGCAGATCGCGGTAGCCTGCGATGAATTCCGCGCGCTGCGTTTCGCTCGCCTCGCGCCAGTGGCGGCCGAGAATCAGCCGGCCCGACATCTGCGTGTCGACGTGCGGCAGCACCAGTTCCTCGACGATCGCGACGACCTCGTCCGGACGCTCGCCGCGACCCAGTGCGGGATCGGCGGACAGCGCGCCGCGCACCGCTTCGATGGTCGTCGAGATCAGGGCCTTGCCGGCGGCCGGCGTCGGCGCGGCGGCATGCGCCGCAGCGGCGCTCGTGACCAGCGCCAGCAGGAACGTCGGCAGCAGGGCCGAAAGACGGTACATCGCAAGCTTCACTGCTGATCGGACTCCTTGAACGGCGGGCGTGAGACTTTACCGCAAGCGGCGTGCCACGGATCGCGCCGGGCATCACGTTCCGCGCTGGCATGTCGCTTGCTGGCCGAGCACGAACCACTGCGAGTGCGACGATGCAAGACGAGCTTCCGGTGACGACGCTTCCGCCGCCCGCGGCGCGCTCGTCCGGCCCGTCTGCGCCGGTGCCGGCGGACGCCGAGCCGACGACCCTGCCACCGGCGCCCGATGGGCCGGCCTCGGCGGCGCAGTCCAGCGCGGTGTCGCTGCACATTCTCGCCATCCTCGCGATCGTGTTCGGCCTGCAGTGGGGGCGAGAGTTCATCGTGCCCGTGCTCGCGGCGACCTTTCTCGCCTGGACCCTGAAGCCCGTCGTCGAGCGGCTGTACCGCTGGCGCGTGCCGCGCACGCTGGGCGCGCTCCTCGTGCTCGGTTGCCTGTGCGGCGGGCTCGCCTGGGCCGTCGCGTCGCTGCGCGACGAGGCGTTGACGACGCTGCGCGAGCTACCCGCGGCGACGCGCCGCTTCGGCGAAGGACTGGTCGGCTTCTACCGCGAGCCGGGCAGCGCCGTGAACACGGTCGAAGCCGTCGCGCGCGAGCTCGAACGCATGACGCGCGAGGCGCGCAAGCTGTCGGACGCACCGGCGCAGACGCCCGAGCTGCGCAACGCGCCCGTGGTGGTCGCGGCGCCGGCGAGCAGCCTGAACGCGTTGGTGTGGAGCGGCTCGCTGACCGCGCTGTCCGCGCTCGGCACGATCGCGAGCTCCCTGCTCCTGATGTTCTTCCTCCTGCAGGCCGGCGATTCGTTCCGGCGCAAGCTGGTACGCGTCGTCGGCCCCTCGCTGAGTGCGCGCCGCGCGACCGTCGAGGTGCTGAACGACATCAACGTGCAGATCCAGCGCTACATGTTCATGCTGCTCGTCACCAACACGCTGCTCGCGCTGTGCGGCTGGGGGGCCTATGCCGCAATCGGCCTCGACAACGCGGCGATCTGGGCCATCGCCGGCGCAGTGCTGCACCTGATCCCCTATCTCGGCGCGCTGGCGAGCATCGTGGTGACTTCGATCGCGGCCTACACGCAGTTCGAGTCCTTCGCGATGTCGCTGCTCGTCGGCAGCGTCACGTTGGGCCTGATGACGCTGATCGGCATGGTGCTGACGCCGTGGATGAGCGGCCGCCAGGCGCGCATGAACCCGACCGCGATCTTCCTCGCACTGCTGTTCTTCGGCTGGCTGTGGGGCGCGCCGGGCCTGCTGCTCGCGATCCCCGTCGTCGCGATCTGCAAGGTGATTGCCGATCGCGTCGACCGCTTCCATGCCTTCGCCGAGCTGATCGGGGAGTGATGCGCTCGCTCCCGTAGCCCGGAAGCAGCGCCGCGCAGCGGCGCGGGATCCGGAAAGGCGAGGCACCGCGCTGTCCTCGCGGCCGGCGGAGACCTTTACGTCATTCCCGCGCAAGCGGGAATCCACGCTAGACGCAGAGCTGGCCGGCGCGCGCCCGCATGCCCGGGCCGGCGGTCGCCACGTCGTGGATGCCCGCCTTCGCGGGCATGACGGTGGAGGTGGGAAGGTGCGGACATCGCGGCCGGCGCGCGCCTTCCGCTGCGCTTTCCGCGGGCTACGAATTCTCTCGCGCGGTCGCGTTCGCGCGCACCAGATCGTGTACGAACTCGAGTTTGGCGAGCGCCGCCGGCGGCAACACGAAGGGATACATGTCGGGCAGGCCCATCGAGCGGTTGAGCTCGTTGACCGCGAGCGTCACGGGCAGCCACGCGGCGATCAGATCCTCGAAGGCGCGCTGGGGGTGCGCGGCGTCGGGCGCGATGACGCAGTCCGCGACCGACATGCCGTGCGCGCGCGCGGTGTCCAGGGTGTCGCGAATGTGCAGGTAGTGCGCCCATGTCTCGGCCCAGTCCTCGTGCGGGTGCGCCGAGGCGTAGGCCGAGACGTAGGCCTCGGGCCAGTCGGCCGGCGCGCCTTCGCGATAGTGGCGATCGAGCGCCGCCGCGTAGTCGCCCGTCTCATCGCCGAACAACGTGCGAAAACGCGCGAGCGCCGGCGCATGTGCGACGAGACGCGCGAAGTAGTAGTGACCGGACTCGTGGCGCAGATGGCCCAGCAAAGTCCGGTAGGGCTCACCCAGCGCGTCGCGGATCTCGGCGCGCTTCGCATCGTCCGCCTCGGCTATCGACAGCGTGATGCGCCCGTCGACATGGCCCGTGACGACGTGCTGCGCCGGTGTATCGGCGAGGAAGGCGAAGCTGAGTGCGGGCAGCGCGCTGCCGTCCGCCGCCACCGCGGCGTCGAAGGGCAAGCCGAGCGCGAGCAGATCGTAGACCAGGCGACGCTTGGCGGCCTCGATGCGGGCCCAGCGCGCGAGATTGCCGTCGACGCCGAGATCGGGAATCTCGTGCGACAGCGCGCAACTCGTGCAGTACGCCGACGTCGCATCGGGCGGGCACAGCCAGTTGCAGACGGCGGCCTCGGCGTAGTTGCGGCAGAGCCGGCGTGGCGCCGCCGCGGAGTCACCGGCGATGCGCCAGTGCGCGGCGTCCGCCTCGAGCGCGAGCATCGCCAAGCGCTCGGGCGCGAATGCGAGGCGGCGGCTGCAGGCCAGACATTGCACGTTGTCGAAAGCGAGGCGCTGACCGCAGACACAGGTGTACCGTCGCATGCGGGGGAGAGAGCAACCGATGTGCCAGCCTCGGCTGCAATTTGGGCGCGGCGAGCACCGCGCGCGACGGCAAGTCTTACCAGCTCGCGTGCATGAATTACAGGCGAATCGGCGGCCCCGATGTCGGTGTCCGTCCGGCACGCGAAGCGCCACGGGGGCTTGCCGCGCGCCATCCGAGGCACGATGCTTGCTGAACCCGCATCAAGTGCAAAGGAGAGCACCGATGAAAGAGCAAGGCAAGGATTCGGGCGGCGGGCGCAACCAGGGCGAAGGCGACAAGGAATCCGCCCGCCGCTACAACCAGGCACAGCAGAAGTTCGTGCATTCGCCGCGCGGCCAGGACGCCATCGCTGACGCCGGCGATCTGAGCGAAGCCGAAGCGCGCGAGGGCGAACGGGCGGAAGCCGCCGGCCGCGCCCGCGCGCATGGCGAAGATCCGGCGGTCCGCCGCGGCAAGAGCGACGATTCCGGCCACTGAGCAGCCGCCGTGCTGCTCGTGCCGGGCGATCCGCGCCGGCGTGACGATCGGCCGCCGATGCGTCACCTGTCGCTGATCCGCAGCTTCCACGTCGCCGACTTCCTGACGCTGGCGAACGGCGCCTGCGGCATGACGGCCGTGCTGTACGCGCTCGCGCATGCGAGCGGCGCCTGGCGCGGCGGGCTCATGGTAGCGGCGGGCCTCGTGCTGCTCGCGCTGATCTTCGACGTCTGCGACGGCCGCGTCGCGCGCTGGCGCCAGGAACACAGCGTACTCGGCCGCGAGCTCGATTCGCTGGCCGATCTCGTGTCCTTCGGTGTCGCGCCCGCGGCCATCGCCTTCGCCGCCGGACTCGACACCTGGCCCGACGCCGTGGTGCTCGTGTTCTTCGTGCTGTGCGGGCTGAGTCGTCTCGCGCGCTACAACGTGACGGCGGAAGCGCTCAGCGCCGGGCGCGGACGCGTCACGCATTTCGAAGGCACTCCGATTCCGACCAGCGTCGTGCCGCTGGCCATCCTGATGTGGGGCGTACAGCAGGACGCGCTGTGGGCGCTGCGCTGGGGCGACACCTGGCTGCATGCGCTGGTCCTGCCTTACGCCGTCTCCGGTTGCCTGATGGTCAGTCGCACGCTGCGCATCCCCAAGCCCTGAGCACAAGCCTCGTGCCGAACTTCCGTCGCGCCGGAGAACCTCCCACCACGCCGCCCGGCGTGGTGGTGCTGCAGGTTCGCCGCCCCGCCGGCGACACCTGGCATCGCTTCGACTCCATCAACGAAGCCGCGTCCTTCGCCCTCGAGCTGATGCGCGGCATCGTCGACGGCAACACCTACCCGCTCGCGATCTGGCGCGACGGCCGCAAACTCTGGAAGCCCTACGGCCGTCACGGCAAGCTCCACGTCGCCTCGACGCGCGATGCTCTCGAATCGCTGTCTTCCGGGAAGGAAGAAATCTAGGAAGAAATCTATATAGCTGAGCGTAAATCCACTCCACTGGCGTTTCGATAGCGTATGCCCGTGTAGACACCTCCGACGTCATGCCCGCGCCAGCGGGCATCCGCGCACTTCCCCAGCGTCCAGCGCGGAAGAAGAAGGATCGCCCGACGGGACCTCCTCGTCAGGCGTGGATTCCCGCTTGCGCGGGAATGACGGTAATCAACACGCACTGGAGCGTATTTACGCTCAGCTATATAGCACGGAGGCACGGAGCACACGGAGAAAAGAAACGGATATTGAATGGAAGTGCTGCCGAGATGCGGCATCACCATCGGCGCTCGAATCACGAGCAGCGCAGATCCAATCAATTTTCAATTTATCTTTTCCGTGTCCTCCGTGGCTAATAGAAGAGCGCAAATACGCTCCACTGGCGTTTCGATAGCGTATGCCCGTGTAGCAACCTCCGACGTCATGCCCGCGCCAGCGGGCATCCACGCACTCCCCCGGCGTCCAGCGCGGAAGAAGAAGGATCGCCCGACGGGACCTCCTCGTCAGGCGTGGATTCCCGCTTGCGCGGGAATGACGGTAAACGAACACGAGTGGAGCGTATTCGCGCTCAGCTATAGATTTCATTTCACCCCCAAGGCCCGCAACGCGGCCGCCCGCAGGGGACGACGATGGGCTTCCCATTCGGCCCAGGGATCGCGGCGGCGCAGGGCGCGATCGTCGAGATCGTCGATCGTCATCTGCGCGGCGCTGTCGGCGGTCGCGAGCGCGCGCCAGGACAGCGGCCAGGCGACGGGAGCGCCGGGACGCGCGCGCGGCGAGTACGGCGCGATCGCGGTCGCGCCGCGCTCGTTGCGCAGGTAGTCGACGAAGATGCGGCCGCGGCGTCGCGACTTGCTCATCACCGCCACGTAGCGCGCCGGCAGCTCGGCGGCCAGCCGCTCGGCAACGGCGCGCGCGAAGGCCTTCACCGTGGGCCAGGGATGGCGGCGCTCGAGCGGCGCGATCACGTGCACGCCCTTGCCGCCGCTCAGCATCGGCAGCGGGTTCAGCCCCAGTGCCGTGAGCACCTCGCGCAGCTCGGCCGCCGCTTCGCGCACGTCGGCGAAGGGCAGGGCCTCGTCGGGATCCAGATCGAAGACGAGGCGCTCCGGCTGTTCGAGCCGATCGACGCGCGATCCCCAGGGATGGAATTCGAGCACGTTCGCCTGCGCGAGCTCGAGCAGGCCGCGCGCATCTTCGATGTACAAATAGGTGTCGTCGCCATCGCGATGGCGCCGTATCGCTGCGTCCGCGGCGGCGGCGGGATGACGTTGGTAGAAGCACTTCGCCTGCGCGCCGCCGGGACAGCGCAGCAGGCTCAGCAGGCGGCCGTCGACGTGCGGCAGCATCCGCGGCGCGACGCGCGCCAGATACGCCGCGACGTCGCGCTTGCTGAGCGGCGGTGTCGTGTAGACCGTTCGCGCAGGGTGCGTGATTCGCACGCCGCCGATCTTCACCGCGCGCTCCTCGTCCATGCCGTTCTCCTCACGTACGGCGCGTGCCGGCTTGTCCTCGCGCAAACCGCGCAGGCTGCCCTGGCGCACGCGTCCGTCGCCGGTCTCGCCGGCCGAGTGTACCTGCGCGACGAGCGCCGGTTCGAGCCACACCGCGCCGCGCGCAATGGACGCGGGCACGGCATCGACGAAGGGTGACGTCGCCCGCCGCAGCGGCCGGAAGCGCGCGAGCCAGGCGTGCCGTTCGTCGGCATCGAGGCCGCTGCCGGCGCGGCCCGCGTAGTGCAGGCCGTCGTCGCCGTAACGGCCGAGCAGCACGGATGCGAAAGGCTGGCCGCGCGTCGAAGGGCAATAGCCGCCGAGCACGTATTCCTCGTCGTGCCGGCACTTGAGCTTGAGCCAGTCGCGCCCGCGCCCGCTGCGATAGGGCGCCTGCGCGCGCTTGGCGATCAGGCCCTCGAAGCCGCTCGCGCAGAGCTTCTGCCACGCCTCGACGTCGAGCCCGGTCACGTGTTCCGAATAGCGCAGCCGCGCGTCCGAGCTCGCCGGCGCGGCGAGCAGGGGCGCGAGCTTCGCCTTGCGTGCCAGCAGCGGCAGATCGCGCAAGGAGCGCCCGGCGAGCTGCAGCAGATCGAAAGCCTGATAGGTAAAGATCGCGTGCGTCGCCGACAGTGCCCGCTGCAGCGCGTGGAAGCTGCTGCGACCCTGCGCATCGGCGACGACGATCTCGCCGTCGAGCAGCACGCCGGCGAAGTTGCGGGCCGCCGCCTCTGCGGCGAGAGTCGCGAAGCGCGCCGTCCAGCCCAGCCCGCCGCGCGGGTAGGGGTGCACCTCGGCGCCCGCGGCGGCGAGCAGCGCGCGTTAGCCGGCGTACT
>JBFWSI010000100.1:0-9689 GCA_050248455.1 Gammaproteobacteria bacterium
TCCCGCTGGTGCCGCGTCTCACCGCGAACCTCGGCGCGGAATGGCGGATCACGCCGCCGCTGGCAGTGACGGTGTCGGCGACGCACGTCGGCGGCCGCGCCGACGGCAACGACACGACCAACGATCTGTATCCATCGCTGCCGCCGTACACGACCTGCGATCTGAGCGCGCGCTGGACGCACCGGCGCGTCGAGCTCTTCGCGGGCGTCAACAACCTCTTCGACGAGATCTACTCGACGGTCGGCTACAGCGCGACCGTCTACCCGATGCCGGAACGCCATGCATACGCCGGCCTCCGCCTCAGTTTCTCGGATCCATGACAACCAACAGGAGGAACACGATGATGAAACTCTCGACCACGCTCGCCGCGGGCGCCGCGCTGCTCGCCAGCGCCGCCGCGGCCGCCGGGCCCTTCGCGCCCGGCGCCGGCGTCGCCGGCACCACGGCCATCGCCAAGACCGATCCCGCCTTCGTCGCCTGGGCCACGTCCTACTCGAACTACCAGCCAGGCGGCGGCGTCGACGCCGGCTTTCGCACGCCGGAGAAGGCGCTGGGCCCGGCGCTCGGCGACAGCTTCGACATCGTGAGCCTCGGCAACGCCGGCAGCATCACGCTGAGCTTCTCCGGCACGCTGTACAACGGGCCGGGTTGGGATTTCGCGGTCTTCGAGAACGGCTTCAGCAACACCTTCCTGGAGCTCGCGTTCGTCGAGGTGTCGTCGGATGGCACCAACTTCTTCCGCTTCCCGGCCTTCTCCTTCACGCCGTCCGCGATCGGCGCCTTCGGCAGCATCGATCCGACCAACATCGACGGCTTCGCCGGCAAGTACCGCCAGGGCTTCGGCACGCCCTTCGATCTGGACGTGTTCAAGAACGCGTCGGGCATCAACGTCGCTGCGATCACCCACGTGCGGCTCGTCGACGTCGTCGGCAACGGCAGCGAATTCGATTCCTTCCCGAGCTCGCTGGGCGGGCCGCACCGGGTCTTCGATCCGTTCCCGACCAGCGGCAGCGTCGGCTTCGATCTCGACGCCGTCGGCGCGCGTCACTACACGGCGAGCCCGGTGCCGCTGCCCCCGGCCATCCTGAGCTTTGCCGCCGCGGCCGGCGTGCTCGCGGTACGCCGCCGCCGCGCGCGCGACCAAGCCTGATCCCCCATTCGATACGATGGAGAAACGACGATGAACAGACTCACTCTTGCCTTGTCGCTGGCGCTGGGCGCCGCTGCGCTGTCCGCGCAGGCCGCGCAGGTGGCCGATTTCGAAGACCTCGCGCTGGCGCCGGACAGCTACTTCCAGCCGCAGGACACCGTCACCTTCCACAGCGGTCCCGCCAGCTTCCGCCACGAGTACACGGAGTTCCTCCCGGGCTGCTGCTGGAACGGCTGGACCTATTCGAACCGGACCGACACGCAGACACCGGGCTTCGGCAACGAAGCCAGCGCCGTCACCGGCGGCGGCGTCAATGGCTCGGCGCAGTACGGCGTCGCCTTCCTCGGCGAGGCGCGCATCAGCTTTGCCACGGCGACGCTGCTCGAAGGCGCGTGGTTCACCAACACCACCTACACCTATCGCGCGGCCAAGTTCGGCGACGACGGCAACGATCCGCCGTTCGTGAAGGGACCATTCACGAGCGGCGACTTCCTCAAGCTGACGATCCAGGGCCGCGACGCAAGCGACGCGGTGACGGCGACCATCGACTTCCTGCTCGCCGACGGCAGCGACGTCGTCGACTCCTGGCGCTGGGTCGATCTCGCTTCGCTGGGCGTCGTGAATGCGCTGACGTTCATGATGGAGTCCAGCGACAGCGGCCCGTTCGGCGCCAACACGCCGAGCTATTTCGCGATGGACGATCTGACGGTCAGCGCGGTGCCGCTGCCGGCGCCGGCACTGCTGCTGGCGAGCGGCGTGCTGACGCTGGTCGCGCGCCGTCGTCGCGCCGGCGCCTGAGTCGGGCGGCGGCTCGTCGCCGAGGGGGCCGGCGAGTCCGGCCCCCGTGATCGCATGCGCCTCAGCGGACCTGCGGCAGGATCTCGCCGAAGCGCTCGATCACTTCGAGGCATTCCTGGCGCGACGGGTAGTACTTGCCTTCGTTGACGGGATTGCGCGTGCGGATGCAGAGCCAGTCCGGGTTCACGGTGTCGCGGATCCGGCACAGGCGATCGATCCATTTCTGCTTGTTGCCGAGACACAGGAACATGCTCTCGATGGTGTCGAGCATGTCGGTCTGCACGGCGTCGGGCGACAGGCCCTTCTCGGCGTAGAAGCTCCACTCGCGCACCCAGCGGTGACCGTGCTTCTGGCGCACATCGGGATCGTCGCTGAGCCAGCCTTCGAAGCCCATCGTGAACTGCCAGCGCTTGCGCCCGGCCTTGTCGGCCTTCTCGCGCATCGCATCGACCTGCGGCTTCAGCTCGTCGACGCCCGGCGGGAACCACAGGCACCAGCCGTCCCAGCGCAGCGCGCGCTCCAGCGCCTTGTCGGCGAAGGCGCCGATCCACACCGGCGGCCGCGGCTGCTGGTAGGGTTTGGGCGTCATGCGCACGCCTTCGAAGTTGAAGAACTCGCCCTTGTAATTCACCTCCGGCTGCGTCCAGCAGGCCTCGATGATCTCCATCACCTCCTCGAAGCGCTTGCCGCGCTTTGCGTAGGGCACGCCGAAGTGCGTGAAGTAATCCTGGTGATAGCCGACGCCGGCGCCGAACACGAGGCGACCGCGCGACAGGCAGTCGATGTTCGCGAGCTGCTCCGCGAGATGCACGGGGTGATGGAAGGTCGGCTGGATCACGGTGCAGGCGATCTGCACCTTGCGCGTGACCGCGGCGATCGCGGCCAGCTGCGTCACGGTGTTCGGCCACCAGGTCTCGGGCCGCTGGTGGCGCTCGGGCACCCAGATGCCGTCGAAGCCGACCTTTTCGGCGAGCACCGTTTCCTTCATGCAGTGGTCCATCGCATCGGCGACTTCCTGTCCGCTCGGCAGGGTGGGCTGGTCGTACTTGCCGAAATGCGTGTCCGGCATGAAGGCGATTTTCATGAATGCTCTCTCCTCGCGGCGATACAGGAAGGGGAGCCGGATTGTATGGACGCGCTCGCGGCGCTCACAAGCGCGCGAATGGAGGAAAACCTGGGCTTCGGCGCCGCGTTGCTGCATCGCACATCGTGCTTGCTCGATTCCAAGCGACGCAGGCGCGTGTCAAAATCCGGACCAGTTTGTATACAGGCAGCTGATCCAGATCAGGCGATCGCTGCGACTCATCACTTCCGTTGCCGAGGAACCGCCCATGGCACACGCCTTCGATCAGCGTAACCAGGTATCACCGCCGAAGCAGGAAGTCCGGCGCCAGACACTCAAGCAGATGCTGGCCACGCGCGATCGCCTGACCCAGCAGACCGGCCACTACTGCGGCGTGAAGGAGCTGACGCTGCGCGCGGCCGATCCGATCAAGTACGAACGCTTCTACAACAAGCTGCACGCCGCGGTGCTCGCCGCGCGCGAATCGGCGCGCTTCGTCGCCGCGAGCCCCGGCTCGCGCGAGATGGGCGAGAGCCTGTGGGGCATCGCGACGCCGGAAGGCGACACGCTGGCGGTGTCGCTGGGCTTCCTGTCGCACACGGCGATCTTTCCCGTCGCGGTGCGCTACATGGCGGAGAAGGAGTACGACGTCAACGACGGCATCGAGGACGGCGACGTCTACGCCGTCAGCGACGGCCTCACCGGCGGCGTGCCGCACCCCGGCGACTTCTATTCCTTCGTGTCGATCTGCCACGACGGCGAGATCGTCGGCTGGGCGATCGGCATCAATCACCTGATGGAGAACGGCGCGCCGGTCGCGGGCAGCTGGGCGACCTTCTCGGTCGACACCTTCATGGATGGCCTCGTGTGCCCGCCGATGCGCACGGGCCGCAAGCTGCAGCAGGAATCCTGGTGGAAGGCGATCTGGCAGCGCCGGACGCGCGCCGCGACGATGAACATCCTCGACGACAAGATGCGCCTCGCCGGCTGCGCGATGGTGCACGACGCGACGCACAAGCTGATCGCGGAGTTCGGCCTCGACTACTACAAGCGCGCGATCCGCGAGATCATCGAGGAAAGCCGCCGCATGATCGTCGACAACATGCACGCGCTGATGGTGCCGGGCACCTACAACGGCTGCGCGTTCCGCCTCGTCAAGTACCAGGGGCTGCAGAAGATCTGGTCGCACGCGGACAAGAACACGCTGATCCACATCCGCGCGAGCGTCGAGCCCAACGATCACGGGCTCAAGCTCGACACCGAGGGCAGCTCGCGCTGGGGCTATCATTCGTACAACGCGACGCCGGGCGGTGCCGATGCCGCGGCCTTCCTCGGCATGATCAATTCCTTCGCGCACAACACCAAGGTCACGGCCGGCATCGAGCTCGCCGTGCAGCGCCACTATCCGTCGGGCAGCATCTACAACCCCGACTACGAGTTCACCAGCAACGCGAACCTGTGGGCGCAGACGATCGCGCTGAACAGCATCGGCTTCAACTGCGTGTCGCGCGCGATGTTCGCGCGCGGCTATCTCGAGGAAGCCTTCACCATCGACGGTAACTGGGGCGCGTGGCAGGGCTCGGGCCAGACCGAGCAGGGCGTGTCCTACGGCTTCACGAACTTCGAGTGGCTCGGCGGCACCGGGCGCGGGGCCTGGTGCTACAAGGACGGCGAGCCGATCGTGTGGGCCGCGTGGTCGCAGCTCGCGACCTGCGGTGACGCCGAGGAGTTCGAGAGCTGCGTGCCGCCCTTGTTCTATCTCGGGCGCAAGCTGCTGCCGGGCTACTACGGCGCCGGCAAGTACCGCGGCGGGCCCGGCAACTCCGCCGTGCACTGGTGCGTGAAGCCCGGCAAGCACGTCGCCGTCACGCGGCCGAACGGCGGCCTGTCGTGCACGACCTCGGTCGGCCTCGGCATGAGCGGCGCCTATCCCGGCCCCGGCTCGTTCATGATCTCGGCGCGCGACACCAACCTGCCCGCGCTGATCGAGCGCGGTGAAACGCCGCGCGACGCGCGCGAGCTCCTGGAGCAGATCGAGGCCGGGACGCTGCAGGTACGCAACCTCGAGATCTGGAAGACCGACTGCCCCGAGCTCGCGCTGAAGGATCACGACCTCTTCGTCGACGCCGCCGGTTCTTCCGGCGGCTGGGGCGATCCGCTGGATCGCGATCCCGCCGCGGTGATCCGCGACCTGAACGACGGCATGGCGCCGCGCTACGACTTCGTCGCGGCGCTCCACGGCATCGTCGCGACGCAGGATGCGCACGGCGCGTGGCAGCTCGACGCCGCGGCCACGGCGGTGCGCCGCGCCGAATTGCGCAGGGCGCGACTGGAGGAGACGCGCACGGTCGACGACTGGTGGCGCGAGGAGCGCGAACGCGTCCTCGCCCGCGACTTCGTGCCGGAGGTCGGCGAGATGTATCGCCAGAGCATGTCCTTCGCGAAGTTCGACGGTGAGTTCCGCCGCTTCTGGCAGCTGCCCGGCGAGTTCGCGTTCGCGGAGGAATGAGCGATGAGCCACGACGCGAGCATCAGCCAGGATCTGATCGGCCAGCTCATCGACGGCACGATCGACGATGACAACGCGCAGCGCCTGCTGCGCCTCGAGCGCAAGGACAAGGATCGCTTCTTCAAGTACATCGACGCGCTCCAGCAACGCGTCCCGTGGCCGGAGCGCATCCTGCTGCGCTTAGGCGACAAGCTCTACGTCGTGCACGACGCGGCCGGCGCGCGCGTCGTGAAATGCCTGTGCGGCCACGTGTTCGGCGACTACCGCGAGAACTGGAAGCTGCGCTGCCGGATCCGCGTCAAGCGCAGCCTCGAGGAGATGCGCACCGTCTACGATCCGGCGCCCGCCTGTCCCGAGCCCGGGATCCAGGAAATCCGCGAGTTCTTCTGCCCGGACTGCGCGACCCAGCACGCGGTGGAGGTCGTGCCGCCGGGCTATCCGATCGTGTTCGAGCTGCTGCCGGATCTCGATCGCTTCTACCGCGAGACCCTCGGCCGGCCGCTGCCCGACGAGGCGACGGACTGGTACGAGGATCGCAGCGCCACGCTCACCGCGCAGTGGGCCAAGGCGGGTTGAGCTCGATCTCGCCGGGCCCCGCGCGCACGTCCTTGACTATATGGCTGGGCGCAAATGTACTTCACTGACTTTTCGGTAGCGTATACCCGTGTAAGAACCTCCTGCGTCATGCCCGCGCAAGCGGGCATCCACGCACTGCCCCGGCGTCTTGTGCGGAACAAAAGAAGAATTGCCCGACGGAGACCTCCTCGTCAGGCGTGGATTCCCGCTTGCGCGGGAATGACGGTGAACGACACATAGTGGAGCGTACTTACGCTTCGCTATCAAGACACACCCGAGGAGCACAGCATGGCGACGACAGCTTCGGCCGCGCTCGAGCGGCAGTACATCCTTGCGTTCGATGCCGGCGGCACGATGACCGACGCGCTGCTCGTCAAGCCGGACGGCAGCTTCACGGTCGGCAAGGCCATCACGCGCCGCGACGACGAGCCGCGCAGCTACCGCGAGTCCGTGCTCGATGCCGCGACCAACATCGGCATCGGCGCAGATCTGGTCCACGCGCAGTGCGCGGCGGACATCTACTGCGGCACCGGCATGCTGAACACCGTGCTGACGGGCCAGGGTCGCAAGGTCGGCCTGCTCGTCACGCGCGGCTTCGAGGACATCTCGGTGATGGAGGGCGGGCTGACCTATCTCGGCCAGACGCAGAACGAGACCTTGCACCAGCAGCTGCACCGGCACACGCGGCCGCTGGTCGATCCGAAGCTCGTGTTCGGGATCAGCGAGCGCCTCGCCGGCGGCTGCTACCAGGGCAACATCCATCTCGATCCGGGCCACGAGCTGATCCCCGTCAACGAGGCGCAGGTGCGCGCGGCGACGGAGAAGCTGATCGCGGCCGGCTGCGAGGTGATCGGCATCCTCTTCCTCTATTCCTTCGTCGATCCGCGCCACGAGCATCGTGCCCGCGAGCTCGCGCAGGCCGTGATCGCGGCGCACGGCAAGCAGATCCCGATCGTCTGCTCGGCCGACGTCGCGCCGGTGTCGAAGGAGAACAACCGCCTGAAGAGCCTGCTGTTCCAGTGCTTCGCCGCCGAGCTCGTGCGCGACTCGCTGATGGCGGTCGAGCAGGAAGCCAAGGACTTCGGCTACCAGGGCCGGCTGCTGACGCTGCTGTCCTATGGCGGCGCCGTCAACATGGAGTATCCGCGCCTCTACGAGACGATGATCTCGGGCCCGATCGGCGGCCTGATCGGCGCGCAGTTCATCGCCGAGAAGCTTGGGCTACGCAACATCGTCACCGCCGACATGGGCGGCACTAGCTTCGACGTCGGCCTCCTCGTCGACGGCCACATCGGGATCACCAAGAGCGCCGACATCGCCGGCCACCGCCTCGCGCTACCGATGGTCGAGCTCGACTCGGTCGGCAGCGGTGCGGGCTCGGTGGTGTGGGTCGACGAGTACAAGCGCCTGCACGTCGGCCCCGACAGCGCGGGCTCCAAGGTCGGCCGCTGCCTGGGCTTCGATCGCCTGACCGTCACCGACATCAACGTCGCGCTCGGCTACGTCGATCCCGATTACTTCCTCGGCGGGCAGGTCAAGCTCGACCGCGAGGCCGCGCTCGCCGCGCTGGACGAGGCCGTCGCGAAGCCGCTGGGGCTTCCCGTCTACGAGGCCGGCGCCGGCGTGCTCGACATCGTCAACACGCAGATGAACGACCTGCTGCGCACGATGATCGCCGCCAAGGGCTACGACACGCGCGACTTCACCCTGCTCTACTACGGCGGCGCCGGCCCCGTGCACATGTACGGTTTTGCCGAGGGCATCGACTTCGCGGACGTCATCACCTTGCCGTGGGCGGCCGGTTTCTCCGCCTTCGGCGCCGCCTGCGCCGAGTACATGCATCGCTACGATCGCGGGCTGCGCGTGCTGCTGCCGAACGGCATGCACGCGGACGAGAAGACGGCCGTCGCGCGCCAGCTGCGCGCGACCTGGGCCGAGCTCGAGGCCGAGGCGCGCGAGGAGATGGGCAAGGAAGGCGTCGATCCGACGAAGATCGCGTTCCGCTACGGCATCGCCGCGCGTTATCTGGGCCAGCTCGAGAGCTTCGACACCGCGCTCGCCGACGGCCGCATGGACGACGCGCGCGATCTGGAGCGCGCGATCGACGCCTTCGAGCGGATGTATACCAAGGTCTATCCCGAAGGCGCTCGCTTCCCGGACGCAGGCTACTCGCTGACCGCCGTGCACCTCGAGGCCATCGCGCCGAAGCCGCAGCCGGTCCTGTCCGCGCAGCCGCTGGCGCGCCGCGAGCCGGACGACAGCGCCTACGTCGGCAGCCGCAACGTCTATCATGGCGGCCGCTGGCAGCCCTTTCGCGTCTACGAGATGGCGGCGCTGCGCGCCGGCAACGTGATCGAGGGACCCGCGATCATTCGCGACCCGATGACGACGGTGGTCATTCCGCCGCAACGCACGATGAGCTTCGACCAGTACAGGATCCTGCACTACAAATGAGACTCGCGACTTTCAGCCGCGGCGGTGCCCCGCGCATCGGCCGCGTCGACGGCGATCGCGTCATCGATCTGGCCCTCTCCGGTCTGCCGACCGACATGACGGCGCTGCTCGCCGCCGGCCCCGACGCGTTGGCGCGCGCGCGCACGGCCGGCGGGCCCGAGTACGCGCTCGACGACGTGACGCTCGAAGCGCCGGTGCTGCGCCCGCCCAAGATCCTCGCGATCGGGCTCAACTACGCCGATCACATCGCGGAGACCAAGCTCGACACGCCGAGCTTCCCGATGTTCTTCAACAAGCAGTCGACCTCGGCGAACGGCCCGCATGCGCCCATCCACCTGCCGCGCGTGTCCGACAAGCTCGACTACGAGGGCGAGCTCGGCTTCGTGATCGGCCGGCGCTGCCGGCACGTGCCGCGAGAACGCGCGCACGAGGTGATCGCGGGCTACGTCGTGTGCAACGACGTCAGCGTGCGCGACTGGCAGTTCTGGGCGCAGACCTTCACGATCGGCAAGTCCTTCGACACGCACTGTCCCTTCGGCCCCTGGCTCGTGACCGCGGACGAAGTCGGCGATCCGCACGCGCTGACGCTGAAGACCTGGGTCAACGGCGAGCTGCGGCAGGATTCGAACACGCGCCACCTCGTGTTCGACTGCTACGCGCAGATCGAGACCCTGACCAAGGCCTTCACGCTCGAGCCCGGCGATCTCGTGCTGACCGGCACGCCGAGCGGCGTCGGCATCGGCTTCAAGCCGCACAAGTACCTGCAGCTCGGCGATCGCGTGAAGGTCGAAATCGAGAAGCTCGGGGCCATCGAGAACGAAGTCGTCGCCGAACCGGCGAGCACGACGCTGATCTGAACGGAGACCTGCAGATGACTTCCACCGCGACGATGCAGGCCTGGCAGTTCGAGCAGTACGGTCATTACACCGAGGTCCTGCACTGGACGCAGCGTCCGCTGCCCGAGCCCGGTCCGCGCCAGGCGCGCGTGCGCACCGCGGCGGTCTCGCTCAATTTCCCGGATCTGCTGATCATCCAGGGCAAGTACCAGCACCGCGCGCCGCTGCCCGCGGTGCCCGGCGTCGAGGCCGTCGGCGTCGTCGAAGCGGTCGGGCCCGGCAGCAAGTTCAAGATCGGCGATC
>JBFWSI010000101.1:0-9685 GCA_050248455.1 Gammaproteobacteria bacterium
CGAGCTCGACGAAGAACATCGAGGCCCCGAGATCCTGGCCCATCACGTCGAGCGTGCGCGCCATGACGATGTTGATGCCCGCGCCTTCGATGCCGGAGATCATGTACTTGCGGCCCGTGATCAGATACCCGTCCGCATCCTGCTGCGCGATGGTCTGGAGCAGCGAAGGATCGGCGCCGGCGCCGTCGGTGGCGGTCTCGGTCATCGTGAACACGGTGCGCAGCTCGCCGCGGACGAGCGGCGGCAGCAGGCGCGCCTTCTGCTCCGGCGAGGCGACGCGCATCAGGAGATTGACGTTGCCTTCGTCCGGCGCCTGGATGTTCAGCGCGAGATGGCCCAGCGGGCTCCAGGTCGCCGCTTCGAACACCACCGCGATCCCGCGATGATCGAGGCCGAGGCCGCCGTACTCGCGCGGCGCATGCGGCGACAGCAGCCCGGCCTCGCGGCCCAGCGCGACGAGCTCCCGGCGCAGCGATTCGTGGATGTGCGGCTTCTGCCGCGGGTCGTGCTCCAGCGGCACCACCTTGTCCTTGATGAAGGCGTCGACGCGCTGGCGGAGCTCTTCCAGTTCTGCGGGCAGCTCGAAATCGATCATCGGGAGACTCCTCGTGTCATCGTTGCGTGAAAGGGTCGCACGGCGCGCTCATGCGAGCAGCGAGAGTCCGCGCGAGAACAGCGTGGCGATCGACGGCGCGAAACGCTCCCACAGCGGATCCGGGCGCTTGCCGGTGCGATGGAGCTTGACGTTGAGGCAGGCGATCGCGCCCATGCGATAGCTGGCCATGGCCTGATACCAGCGAGCGTCGCCGTGCGCGGGACCGCCGGCGTCGCGATAGGCCGCGATGAGAAGCTCGGACGGCGGCGGCAGCAGGGGCTGGAACGACGCATGCCAGGACGCCGGATCGGACATCATCAGCAGCCAGCCGAGATCGAGCCCCTGCGCGCCGATGAAGGCGATTTCCCAGTCGATCACGCCGGTGATGCGGCCGCCGTCGAACAGCAGGTTGCCGGGCTGATAGTCGCCGTGGACCAGCCCGATGCGCGGCGCGGCGGGCATGGTCGCGTGCAGCGCTTCCCCCAGCGCCGTACCGGCCGCGAGCCACGCCTGCTCCTGTGCGTGCTTCAGCACCCGGGGCCACACGGCGAGCTCCTCGGCGAGCCCGCGCGGCGCCTCCCAGTCCGCGAGGACGCGGGCGGCGTCGAGACGATGGAAACGGGCGAGCAGGCGCGCGCAGTCCTGCCACACGGCGGACACCGCGGCGGGATCGCGGGAAAAATCCGGATGCGGATCCCACAGCAGGAACATCCGTCCCGGCAGCTTCTCCATGACGATGAACGGCGTGCCGAGCAGATCTTCGGCCGGCGATGCCCAGGGCACCGCGGGCACGGGCAGTCCGGCGTCGTGCAGCGCGCGCAGCAGCGGCGCCTGGCGGTAGACGTCGGTATTGCCGCGACGCGTCACGCCGAACGGCGCGAGCTTGAGGACGTAGGCACCGAGCGCAGCGCCCGCGGCATCGACGACCTCGAAACCAAAAGTCAGACCGGCGTGCCCTTCCGCCATCGGCGCCAGGCCGGCGACCTGCGCGCCGGTCCCGCATTCGCGCGCGATCATCGGCTGCAGGCGCTGGGCGAGGACTGCGGACGACGGCGCCGACATCTGGCAATGCTCCCTGAGACAGCGAGTGAGCGAAGGACATGTTGCAGCGCGCCTCCGAAGGCCGGGAAGCGCGCGACCACCCGGGCGATCAGTCTAGGGGGCGGAAACGGCGTGGGGCAGTGCCAATTCGTTCCAATTGGCTTGCAAAAAACCTCGGCGCCCTGGTTTCTCGTCGGGGTGAATCCGACGAGCGTCGAAGCGCTCGATTGCCCTGCGCGCCGCAGGAGGGGAACATCCACGGGGGCGCCAGGTGCCCGGATGTACGGCCGCCTCGCCGAGCAAGTGCAAGGGCCCGCTGCACGTGAAGCTCGTCGGCGCTCGTGCTCGAACGCGGGGAATGGCGCGCCTCGGGGCACACTCACGCACAATGGGAATGGCGCTCGCAACCGGAGCCCGCGATGAATGCACAGGAAATCGCCGCCCTCCTGCACCGGGAGCTGCCTCCCGTGGACCATCGCGGAGAAATGATCGAAGAGATCGGAAAGTCCCGACTCAGGATGCGGCTGCCCGCCCTGCCTGAATATGTGTCGAGGGATCTGCCGCCCGGCTCGGGCCAGTCGATGCTTTCTGCGCCGATCATGATGGGGTTTGCCGATACCGCGATGTTCGCGGCAATCCACGCCTTCTACGGGGCAAGGGCCATCGGCGCGATCGTGAACTTCAACGTCTCGTTCATGCGCATCGCCGGCGCGAAAGATCTCGTCGCCGAGGTGAGGTTGTTGAAGAAGGGGAGGAAGCTTGCGTTCTTCGATGTCCTTCTTCACGGTACCGATGAGACGGAGCCTTGCGCGCACGTCACGGCGACGTATTCGGTGTGGCAGCCGCCCGCGTGAGCCGCTCGAGGCGTGAACGTCGATTTGGCGCGTGCTCGGATCGCAACCCGGATTGACGCGGCAAACTGCAGCGACGCCGCGCGCAACGGCCTGCAATCCGCTATCGTCGTCACCCGGCCATCGCGCCCGTCCTCCGCGGAACATGAGGAGCCAGAGACAGTGAGCACGCCCGCGACCTATGCCTTCGATCAGCGCAACATCCGCTGGTTTCCGCTCGGCGACTTCAAGCACTTGCAGATCTCGATGCTCGCCGTCGATCCCGACGCGCGCATCGTCGACTTCATCGTGAAGTTCGATGCCAGGCAGCGCATCTTCCTCCACCGGCATCTCGCGCAGACCAATCTGTTCGTCGTGCAGGGCGAGCATCGGATCTACGAGCCGGACGGCAGCCTCCAGGAGATCCGCAAGACCGGCAGCTACACCGCGAGCGCGCCGGGCGGCGTGCACTTCGAGGGCGGCGGCGACGAGGACACGATCGTCCTCTACAACATCCGCGGCAACGGCAACGACGAGATGTTCGAGGTGATGGACGACGACGGCACCGTCGTCGGCATCATCGGCGTCGCCGATTTCGCGGCCGTGCTCGCGGAGCAGCGGAAAGCCTAGGAAGCCCGTCGAAGGCGGCGTTTTCGCGGGCCATGGGTGGCGCGGGTCCGGACCGGCGTCCGGGATGGAGGTGGGCAGGGCCTGCCGGGGGCGACCGCGCGTGACAGCGCGCGGCGCGCGCGGCTATCGTGCCGGCGTCTTCCAGCGCAGCCGGAGCCCGTCATGCCGAAAGCCTATTGGATCAGCGCCTACCACGCGATACACGACGAGCAGAAGCTCGTCGCCTACGCCAAGCTCGCGGTACCCGCCATCACGGCGAGCGGCGGTCGCTTCCTCGCCCGCGGCGTGGCGGCCAAGGCCTACGAGGCCGGCAAGCTCCAGCGCACCGTCGTCGTCGAGTTCGAATCCCTGGAGAAGGCGATCGCCTGTCACGACGGCCCGGCCTACCAGGCGGCGCTCGTCGCGCTGGGCGACGGGGCGACGCGGGACTTGCGGCTGATCGAGGGGACCTGAGAGGGCGGCTGGCCCGGATTCCGCGCCGCTGCGCGGTGCTCCTTCCGGGCGACGAAGACGTCTGCGCCCGCCGACTGGCAATCCCGCTCCCTCGGCCCTATATAAGCGGAATCCCTTCACAACGCGGAATCGCATTCGATGGCCACCGGCTGGGCAAAGGACGGCGCCGTCCAGGATCAGATCGACGCGAGCATCGCGGACGCGGTCCAGCGTGCCCGCGCCCAGCTCGCGCAGGCGCAGGGCGAGAGTCTCACGCACTGCGAGGACTGCGAGGAAGAGATCCCCGAGGGACGCCGGCAGGCGGTGCCGGGCGTGCGCCGCTGCGTGCGCTGCCAGGAGGCCGCGGACGCCGAGCAGCGCTTCCGCGATCCCGTGAACCGTCGCGGCAGCAAAGACAGCCAGCTGCGCTGAGCGGAGCGGGCGGTTTCGCCGCGGTGCGGCCTGCCCTTACAATCCGCGGCTCGCCCTCACTTCGAGCCCGCCTCTCCATGGAACTGACCGGTACTCTCACGCGCCTCAAGGATCTGCAACGCCGCCTGGACAGCCTCAGGGGGTATCTTTGACTTCGACACCAAGGCCGAACGCCTGATCGAAGTCCAGCGCGAGCTCGAAGCGCCGAACGTCTGGGACGATCCCGCCCGCGCGCAGGCGCTCGGCAAGGAGCGCGTCACGCTCGAACGCATCGTCGGCAATCTGCGCGCGATCGGCGCCCGGCTCGGTGACGCGCAGGAGCTGCTGGAGCTCGCCGCCGAGGAGGACGACGAAGACGCCTTCGCGTCCGTCGTCGGCGATCTCGACGCCGCCGACAAGGCGCTCGCCGAGCTCGAATTCCAGCGCATGTTCGCCGGCGAGATGGACGTCAACGACGCCTATCTCGACATCCAGGCCGGCTCCGGCGGCACCGAGGCGCAGGACTGGGCCGAAATGCTCCTGCGCATGTACCTGCGCTGGGGCGAGCAGCGCGGCTTCAAGACCGAGCTGATCGAATGCTCGGCCGGCGAAGTCGCGGGCATCAAGAGCGCGACGGTGCATTTCTCCGGCGACTATGCCTACGGCTGGCTGCGCACCGAAACGGGCGTGCATCGACTCGTGCGCAAGTCGCCGTTCGACTCGGGCAATCGTCGCCATACGTCCTTCGCCGCGGTGTTCGTCACGCCGGAAGTCGACGACGACATCCAGATCGACATCAACCCGGCGGATCTGCGCATCGACACCTATCGCGCCTCCGGCGCCGGCGGCCAGCACGTCAACAAGACGGACTCCGCGATCCGCATCACGCACCTGCCGACGAACATCGTCGTCCAGTGCCAGAACGAGCGCTCGCAGCACAAGAATCGCGACATGGCCTTCAAGCTGCTCCGCGCGAAGCTCTACGAGCTGGAGATGAACAAGCGCTCGGCCGAACGCCAGGCGCAGGAAGACGCGAAGACCGACATCGCCTGGGGCCACCAGATCCGCTCCTACGTGCTCGATCAGTCGCGCATCAAGGATCTGCGCACGAACATCGAGACCGGCAACACGCAGGCGGTGCTCGACGGCGATCTCGATCCCTTCCTCGAGGCGAGTTTGAAGCAGGGGCTCTGAGCATGAACGACACCACCCGCGACGACGCACAGCAGGGCACCGAAGAGCAGATCCTCGAGCAGCGCCGCGCGAAGCTCGCCGCGCTGCGCGCGCGGGGCAATGCCTATCCGAACGATTTCCGGCGCGACGCGCTGGCCGCGGACGTGCTGCGCACCTACGCGGACGCGACCAACGAGATGCTCGAAGCGCAGCCCGTGCGCGTGTCCATCGCCGGCCGCATGATGACGCGGCGGATCATGGGCAAGGCGGCCTTCGCGCACCTGAAGGACATGTCGGGCTCGCTGCAGATCTACGTCAAGCGCGACGATCTGGGCGAGGAGGCCTTCGACGCGTTCAAGGCCTGGGATCTCGGCGACATCCTCGGCGTGCAGGGCCTGGTGTTCCGCACGCGCACGGGCGAGCTGTCGCTGCACGTGGAGAAGCTGAGGCTGCTGACGAAGTCGCTGCGCCCGCTGCCGGAGAAGTGGCACGGGCTCACCGATCTCGAGGCGCGCTACCGCCAGCGCTACGTCGATCTGATCGTCAACGACGAGGCACGCCAGGTGTTCCGCGTGCGCTCGCGCGTGATCGACTGCATCCGCCAGTTCCTGCAGGCGCGCGGCTACCAGGAGGTCGAGACGCCGATGATGCAGGCGATCCCGGGCGGCGCCGCCGCGCGGCCGTTCATCACGCATCACAACGCGCTCGACATGCAGCTCTACCTGCGCATCGCGCCGGAGCTGTATCTGAAGCGGCTGGTCGTCGGCGGCATCGAGCGCGTGTTCGAGATCAACCGGAATTTCCGCAACGAGGGCCTGTCGCCGCGGCACAATCCCGAGTTCACGATGCTCGAGTTCTACGCCGCCTACGCCGACTATCGCGAGCTGATCGACCTGACCGAGACGATGCTGCGCGAAGTGGCGCAGACCGTGCTCGGCAGTACCGAGATCGAATACCAGGGCCATCGCTTCGACTTCGGCCAGCCGTTCCGGCGCATGACGGTGCGCGAATCGATCCTCGCCTTCAATCCCGGCGTCACCGCCGAGGAGCTGGAGGACGAAGCCCGCGCCCGCGCGCTGGCCGGCCTCCTGCGCGTGCACGTCGAGCCGTCCTACGGGCTCGGCAAGATCATCACCGAGATCTTCGAGAAGACCGTCGAGCCGAAGCTGATCGATCCGACCTTCATCACCGAGTACCCGGCCGAGGTCTCGCCGCTCGCACGCCGCTCAGATCGCGATCCCTTCGTCACCGATCGCTTCGAGCTGATGATCGCCGGTCGCGAGATCGCGAACGGCTTCTCGGAGTTGAACGATCCGGAAGATCAGGCCGAGCGCTTCCGCGCCCAGGTCGCGGCGAAGAGCGCCGGCGACGACGAGGCGATGCACTACGACGAGGACTACATCGCCGCCCTCGAGTACGGCCTGCCGCCGACCGCCGGCGAAGGCATCGGCATCGATCGCCTGGTGATGCTGCTGACGAACTCGGCATCGATCCGCGACGTGCTGCTGTTCCCGCTGCTGCGGCCGAAGGCGGAGTAGCGTCGGTGCCAACTGAAATGTTGCTTTAATTCAGCCACGGAGCACACAGAGAACACGGAGGAAGAGAATGATTGGGCCTGCGCCTCCGTGACTCGATCTCGGTCCCGTCATCCGGCGATCCCTCGACTGGGCTACATACGAGTGAACGTACGTGGGCTGACGAAGGAAGCCCAACATCGGGCGCCGAACGTTGGGCTTCCTTCGTCACCCCAACGTTCATGACGCGCGTGCGTCACCCGCAATCATGAAAGAGCCGCGGCGGCTGCCGACCCCGGGTTGCGCGCCGCGCGCTCCACCCGGGCTACGACGACCGCGACATCTTTTTCACGGCAACCTACGATCCGAAAGATTTTTCTTCTCCGTGTTCTCTGTGTGCTCCGTGGCTATATAGCTGAGCGTAAATGCGCTCCACTGCGTGCTGTTTACCGTCATTCCCGCGCCAGCGGGAATCCACGCCGGACGAGGAGGCCTCCGTCGGGCAGTTCTTCTTCTTCCGCGCCGGACGCCGGGGGCGTGCGTGGATGCCCGCTTGCGCGGGCATGACGTCGGAGTTTTCTACACGGGCATACGCTGTCGAACAGCCAGTGGAGCGCATTTACGCTCAGCTATATAGATTGAATCGGCATTGCAGTTGACGCCGAGGCCCCTGTTAACGCCGGGTTCACGTCGCGCATCGGACAGTGACGCACACCGCGGCGGGCGGCAAAGGCCGGCCGGGTGTGCCAGAATCCGGGCTCCGTCGCGCGCGCGGCGGACCATCAGCCGAGAGGAGCAAGCGAGATGAAGAAGCCTGAACTGAAGTCCGTGGCCGCGGCGCTTTCCGCGGGTTTCGCGGTCAGCCTCACCGCCGTGTCGGTCGCGCAGGCGGCCGACAATCCGTTCGCGGTGACGCAGTTCGAGACCGGTTACATGGTTGCGGCCGAGGGCGGCTGCGGCGGCGACATGGGCGCCGAAGGCGGTTGCGGCGCGGCGGCCGAGGAGACCAAGGCGGACACCGCGGCCGAAGGCGGCGACAAGGCGGCCGAGGGTTCCTGCGGCGGCTCGAAGTCGGCCGAGGGCAAGTGCGGCAACTGAGCCGTCGCTCGTGAGTATGCCGTCGACGCGCCGGGCCTCGCCGCACGGCGCGCTGCACGGCAAGGGGCTCGGGCTCCGGCGCGGTCTGATGAGCGCGCTGGAAGCCGACTTCCCGTCGACGATCGATTTCTTCGAGGTCGCGCCCGACAACTGGATCGACGTCGGCGGCCGCGCGGGCCGCCGCTTCCGCGCGCTGACCGAGCGCCTGCCGCTCGCCTGCCACGGCCTGTCGCTGAATCTCGGCGGCATCGCGCCGCTGGACGAAGCCTTCGTGCGGCGCGTGAAGCAGTTCCTGACGGCGCACGACGCGGTGCTCTACAGCGAGCACCTCAGTTTCTGCGCCGACGACGGCCATCTCTACGATCTGCTGCCGATCCCGTTCACCGAAGAGGCGGCGCGCCACGTCGCCGCGCGCATCCGTCGCGTCCAGGATCTGATCGGGCGCCGCCTCGTCGTCGAGAATGCCTCCTACTACTGCGCGCCCGGCGCCGAGATCCCGGAGCTCGACTTCATCCTGAGCGTGCTGAACGACGCCGACTGCGAGCTCCTGCTCGACGTCAACAACGTCTACGTCAACGGCGTCAACCACGGCTACGACGCAGCGGCGTTCATCGCCGCCCTGCCGACGGCGCGCATCCGCTACCTGCACGTCGCGGGGCATCTGCGCGAAGCCGAGGATCTCGCAATCGACACGCACGGGGCGCCCGTGGTCGACCCGGTGTGGACCTTGCTCGCCCGCACCTATGCCGTGCACGGCGCGCTGCCGACCCTGCTCGAACGCGACTACAACCTGCCGGCGCTCGCCGAGCTCATCGACGAGCTGGCGACGATCGATCGTCTGCAGCGCGCGGCCGCTGCCTGCGCGCAGGCGCGCGCATGAAGGACGCAGCGGGATTCGCGGCGGTCCAGGCGCGTCTCACCGCCTACCTGCGCGACCCGCAAGCCGCTGCGCCGCCCGCCGACGTCGATCCCGCGCGCGCGGCCGTCTATGCGCGCCTCGTCCATCACAACGTCGACTCGCTGCTCGCGCAGTGCTTCCCGGTGCTGAAGAGCGTCTGCGAGGAAACGCGTTGGGCGGCTCTCATCCGCGATTTCCTCGCGCAGCATCGTGCGCATACGCCGCTGTTTCCGCGCCTGCCGCAGGAGCTCGTGAGCTTTCTCGGCGCCGGCACGCGCACGGCCGATCCGGCCTGGTTCGCCGAGCTCGCGGACTACGAGTGGCTCGAAACGGAATGCGCGCAGGATCCGCGCGAGCTCGACGCGCTGGTTCGCGTCGACGCCGAGGCCGATCTGCTCGAGGACGTGCCGGTGCTGAACCCGCTCGCACGCGCACGCGCCTATCGTCATCCCGTCCACACGATCGCACCGGGCCGCGTCCCGGACGGGCCGTCCGCCGAGCCCGTGTGGCTGGTCGTCTATCGCCGGCGCGACGATCGCGTGTCCTTCCTGCAGCTCAATGCGGTCAGCGCCCGCCTCGTCGAGCTGCTGGCGCGCAACGCGGACCGGCGCAACGGCCGCGCGCTGCTGCGACAAATCGCCGATGAGCTCCAGCACCCGCGCCCGGCGCAACTGCTCGAAGCCGGCCGCGGCGTGCTCGCCGATCTCGCCGCCCGCGAGCTGCTGCTCGGGGCTTGCCGTGCAGTGCCTTCGTTGGGCGTTGAATGAATCCATATAGCTGAGCGTAGATACGCTCCACTGGCGGTTCGATAGCGTATGCCCGCGTAGGAAGCTCCGACGTCATGCCCGCGCCAGCGGGCATCCACGCACTACCTCGACATCCAAGAAAGATCGCCCGACGGAGACCTCCTCATCAGGCGTGGATTCCCGCCTGCGCGGGAATGACGGCAATCGACACGCACTGGAGCGTATTTACGCTCAGCTATATAGCCACGGAGGGCACGGAGGAAGAGATGGATTGATTGCGCCTCCGTGACGCGATGCCGATTGCTGGCGCCGGCGCT
>JBFWSI010000102.1:0-9651 GCA_050248455.1 Gammaproteobacteria bacterium
AGCGTGGGTGGCGGTATCTCCTTCGCCGTGGCCTCCGTCATCGTCAATGGCTCTGCAATCGAACCCATCTCCCGGGCGTTCCTGGGCGGGGACGGCGGCTGGGATGCGGAGACCAGCGTGAGCTTCGCAGGCCTCGTGACGTCCGCCACGCTGTCAGTGACCAATACCTTGGCGGCATTCGGCGGCGCCGGTTCGGCTTCGATCGAAAAGACGTTCGCCAATCTGAGCGCAGAAATCGCCCCCGTGCCGGTGCCCCCGGCCGTGTGGATGCTCGGCTCGGCCATCGTCGGTCTCGCGACCGTCGGTCGTCGCAAGAACGCCTGAGGTCCGCTCCTCCAGCGCAGAAAGGCCGGGCAATGCCCGGCCTTTTTGTTTCCGCCTTTCGCCGCGCCGGCTGGCTCCATCGCCACGCTTGCGTCTATAGTCCTGCGGTCGCTCCCTCGAGACCCATGCCGCCTCATGCCCGACCGGGCCGATCCTGATCGTGACTCCCTTGCCGCCGTCACCGGGCTGGCGCTCGGCTATGGCGATCGCCGCATCGTCGACGGGCTCGATTTCGACGTCGCGCGCGGGGAGATTTTCGCCATCATGGGCGCGAGCGGCGTCGGCAAGTCGACGCTGTTGCGCACGCTGATCGGCCTCGCGCCGCCCGCGGCCGGCGCGGTGGCGCTGTTCGGCCAGGATCCGTATGCGATACCGCACAGCGCGCTCTATGCGCTGCGCCGGCGCATCGGTGTCGCCTTCCAGGGCGGCGCGCTGCTGAACGCGCTGACGGTGCTGGAGAACGTCGAGCTGCCGCTGAAGCTCAACACGCGACTCGACCGCGCGACGATCCGCATCATGGCGCATCTGAAGCTCGAGCTCCTGAACCTGCGCGAGATCGATCACCTCTATCCTTCGCAGCTGTCCGGCGGCATGGCGAAGCGCGTGAGCCTGGCCCGTGCCGTCGTCATGGATCCCGAGCTCGTGTTCTTCGACGAGCCTGCCGGCGGCCTCGACGCGCGCAATGCCGCCGAGCTCGACGAGCTGATCCTGAAGCTGCGCGCGGCGATGAACTGCAGCTTCGTGGTCGTCACGCATGCGCTGGACAGCGCGTTCACGATCGCCGATCGCGTGCTGGTGCTGGCCCAGGGCCGCGCGCTCGCGCTCGGGACGCCGCAGGAGGTGCGCATCCTCGGCGACGAGCGCATGGCGGCGCTGTTCGGCCAGACCGGCACGGGACAGCGCGCGCCGCGTGCGGCCTACCTCGATCGCCTGACGGCCGGGCTGTGATCCGGGCGGCGGCAACGGCGCTGCGCCCGCTCGCCGGCCTCGGCGCGATGGGCATCTTTCTGCTCCAGGTGCTGCGCGTGGTGCCGACGCGCGCGGCCCGCGCCGGCACGCTCGCGAGCCTGCTCGTGCGCATCGGCACGCGCTCGCTGACCCTGGTGCTCGTCGCCGGCCTCTGCGTCGGCGCGATGCTCGCCGTGCAGTTCCACGACACGCTGACGCGCTTCGGCTCGCCGTCGATGCTGGGCGCCGCCGTCGCGCTCTCGCTGGTCCGCGAGCTCGGGCCGGTGCTCTGCGCGCTGCTGCTGCTCGGACGGGCCGGCTCGGCGCTCGCCGCCGAGATCGCCAGCATGCGCGGCACGCAGCAGATCGACGCGCTGGCCTGCATGGGCATCGATCCGCTCGCGTATCTGGTGGTGCCGCGTCTCGCTGCCTGCGTACTGTCCTTGCCGCTGCTGACCGCGCTGTTCGACCTCGCCGGGATCGTCGGCGGCATGCTGGTCGGCGCGATCAGCTTCGGCAGCCCGGCCGCGATCGTGCTCGACAGCGCCGCGAGCGGGGTCGATGCGGACGACGTGTGGATGGGCTTCGTCAAGTCGCTGGTGTTCGGCCTGCTGATCGGCTGGATCTGTCTCGGTCGCGCCTTCCTCGCCCCCGCCGTGCGCGGCACCGACGACCTCGCCCGTGTCAGCGCCGACGCCGTGGTGATAGCATCCCTCGCGATCCTCGGGGCCGACTACCTGCTGAGCGCGCTGCTGCCATGACCACCGATACGCATGCGTCGAACGCCGTCGGCGTGGGCTTGCTGATGCTCGCGGGGCTGGCCGCGCTCGCCTTCCTCGCGCTCGAGCTCGGCGATTTCAGCTCGCCTTTCGCGCGTCACTACGAAGTACGGGCGCGCTTCGCATCGACCTCCGGCCTGCGTGTGGGCGCGTTCGTCGAGATCGCCGGCGTCCGCGTCGGCCAGGTCACCGCCATCGATCTCGACGCGGACGCCTACGACGCCGTCGTGCGCATGCGCCTGGATGCCGGCATCGCGCTGCCCAGCGACGCGATCGCGTCGATCCGGACCTCGGGTCTGATCGGCGAGAAGTTCGTGAAGATCACACCCGGCGGCGCCGACGATCGCCTGCCGCCCGGCGGCGAGATCGTCGACACCGAGTCCTCGATCAACATCGAGGAGCTGATCAGCAAGTACATCTTCGAACGGGACACGCCGTGATCGCGCGCCGCCGCCTGCTCGCCGGCAGCCTCGCCGCCCTCTTCGCCCTCCGCGCCGCACGCGCCGAGGATCCCGGACCGAGCGCGGTGGTGCGCGAGACGATCGACGCGGTGCTCGCGATTGCGCGCGGCGAGGGCCCGTCCGCGGCGCGCCGCGACGCGGCGTTCGCGGTGGTGAAGCGGCATTTCGACTTCGAGGCGATGGCGCGCCGCGTGCTCGCCACGCACTGGGCCGCGGCCTCCGCCGACGAGCGTGCGCGCTTCGTCGCGCTCTTCACCGAGCTCCTCACGCGCACCTACTGGCGCCGGATCGCGAACTACCGCGGCGCACCGATCGAGTTCGTCGCCGAACGCGTGCGCGACGACGGCTACGCGACGGTCGCGACGGTGGTCCGCACGGACACGGCCGCCGTGCCCGTCGACTATCGCCTGCAGCACACGGCGGCGGGCTGGCAGGCCTACGACGTCGCCATCGAGCAGATCAGCCTGGTGCGCAACTACCGCGGCAGCTTCCAGGACATCGTGCGCAAGCACGGCATCGCGGGCCTGCTGTCCCAGCTCGAGGCGAAGATCGCGAAGCTGCCGGAGGATTGAATAGGGAATGACGGTGGAGCCAGGTGCCATCGCGCACCGAGCGGACGAAACACGCGGTTTCGTAGCCCGGGTGCAGCGCAAGCGGAACCCGGGAGGTTCTTCGGCGCGGCGATCTCCGATCCCGCTTCAGGGTGCCGCGGCCTGTCCTGCCCGATGCTTCGCGATCCGCCCCTCGAGATCGCGCAGCAGGCCGTCCATGCCTTCGGCCTTGACGATCGCGTCGAAGGTGTTGCGGTAGTTGTTGACGAGGCTCACGCCTTCGATGACGACGTCGTAGGCGTACCAGGTGCCGTCGTTGTTCTTGAGCTTGTAGGAGACCGGTACGCGGGTGGTGTCGGTGACGATCGCGGTGTCGACGACGGCGCGATCGCCGCGCACCGTTTCCTTCGTGACCTCGACGCGCTGGTTGGTGTGCGACTCGATCTTCGTGCGGTAGGTCTCTTCGAGGTACTGCGAGAAGAACTCGACGAACTGGCGCTTCTCCTCCTTGCTCGCCGCGCGCCAGTTCCGCGCCAGCACGCTCTGCGACATGCTGCGGAAATCGAAGCCGCCGTCGATGATGGCGCCGATCCGCTGCCACTTCTCTTCGCGGCTCGCGCCTTCGGCGTGCAGCACCTCGATGATCGAGGCGATCGTCGATTCGACGCGCTGCGTGGGTGTCTGGGCGGCGGCGACGGCGACGAAGCCGGCGGCGAGCAGCGCGAACGCGCAGAGCGCCCATCGCCAGACCGTCATGCCCTTGCCGGGGCGCCGCGTCGCGGCTGTCGTCGTGCCGTCGTGCATGATTCTTCTCCGTTGTCTGCCGTGTCAGCCCTGGCTGGTACGCACACCGATGAGGACCTGGTCCTCGCCGATCTCGAACTCCTCGCACAGATCGCCGGTCGGCGTCGCGCTCGCCGCGAGCCCGGTCGCGAGCACTTCGCCGACGACGTAGTCGCGCTGCGCGAGGATCGCCGCCGTCACCGCCGGCGCGGCCCGGAACTGCACCTCGATGCGCGCCGTCAGCGCGAGGTCCAGCGTCTTGCGCATGGTCTGGATGCAGCGCACGGCCTCGCGCGCGAGCCCCTGCTGGCGCAGCTCGTCGGTCAATTCGGTGTCGAGGGCGACGGTCACCGCGCCTTCCTGCGCGACCAGCCAGTTGCCGATTTCCTCGCTCTGGATATCGACGTCGGCGAGCTCGATCTGGAGCGGCACGCCGTCGACGAGGAGCTCGAGCGTGCCGCGCGCGACGAAGCCGGCGATCTGCGCGTCGTCCAGCGCCGCGATCGCGGCCGCCGCCGCCTTCATCTGCTTGCCGAGCCTCGCCCCCAGGCGCTTGAAATTCGCTTTCGCCGAGCGCTTCACGAGGCCGCCCGCGTCCTCGATCATCTCCAGCGTGCGCACGTTGACCTCGTCCAGGATGATGTCGCGGACGGCGGCGAGCGCCTGCGCATCGACGCCGCCGGGCCCGGCGACGAGCAGGATGCGCGACAGCGGCTGGCGCACGTTGAGGCCGGCGCGATTGCGCAGCAGCAGCGTCAGCGACACCACGCTGCGCGCGAGACCCATGCGGGCTTCGAGCGCGGCGTCGATCAACGTCGCGTCGACGGCGGGGAACGCCGACATGTGCACCGACGGCGCAGCCTCGCGGCCGCTGGTGTCGTTCAGCGCCCGATAGAGCCATTCACCGAAGAACGGCGCGATCGGGCTCATCAGCTTGGCCGCTGCGATCAGGCATTCGTAGGTCGTCTGGTAGGCGCAGCGCTTGTCGTGCTCGCTCGCGCCGCCCTTGCGGCTCGCCCAGAAGCGGCTGCGCGAGCGGCGGATGTACCAGTTCGACAGCTCCTCGACGAAAGTCTCCACGGCGCGCGCGGCGCGCGTCGCGTCGTAGCCCGCGTAGGCCTCGTCGACGGCGCCGATCGTCGAGCTGAGCCGGCTCAGGATCCACTGATCGAGCTCCGTGCGCCGCGCGCCCGGCACGCTGGCCTCGCCCGGATCGAAACCATCGATGTTCGCGTAGCTCGAGAAGAACTTGTAGACGTTCTCGAGCGTGCTGAAGAGCTTGTTGCGGGTTTCGAGCAGGCCGCGCGGCGAGAACTTCATGTTGTCCCACGGCGGCGAGTTGCTCATCATGTACCAGCGCACGACGTCGGCCCCGTGCTCGGCGACGACGACGAAGGGGTCGACCGTGTTCCCCCTCGACTTCGACATCTTCTCGCCCTTCTCGTCGAGGATGAGGCCGTTGACGACGCAGTTGCGGAACGACACCTCGTCCATCACCAGCGTCGCGATCGCGTGCAGCGTGTAGAACCAGCCGCGCGTCTGATCGAGGCCTTCGCAGATGAAGTCCGCCGGGAAGCTCTTCTCGAAGATTTCCTTGTTCTCGAATGGGTAGTGCCACTGCGCATAGGGCATCGCGCCGGAGTCGAACCACACGTCGAGCACGTCCGGCACGCGACGCATCGTGCCGCCGTCGGGCGCGGGCCAGCTCAGCGTGTCGACGTAGGGACGGTGCAGGTCCAGATCGTCGTCGGCCGGCAGCGCGGCCCCGCATTTCTCGCGCAGCTCGGCGATCGAGCCGATCACCTCGAAATACGTCGAGCCCGGCGCGTCCGAGACCCAGATCGGCAGCGGCGTGCCCCAGTAACGCTTGCGCGACAGCGCCCAGTCGACGTTGTTCTCCAGCCAGTTGCCGAAACGACCGTCGCGGATCGCGGCCGGATGCCAGTTGATCGTGCGATTGAGCGCGACGAGGCGGTCGCGCACGGCCGTCGTGCGGATGAACCAGCTGTCGACCGGATAGCTCATCAGCGGCGTGCCCTTGCGCCAGTCGTGCGGGTAGTTGTGCAGGTAGGAGTCCTGGCGGAACAGCAGCCCGCGCTGCTGGAGAGCGCGGTTGATCGCGCGGTTCGCGTCCTTGAACCACTGGCCTTCGACCAGAGGCGTGCCGGCCAGGAACCTGCCGTCCGGGCCCATCGGGTTGACGAGCGGCAGGCCTTCCTGGCGGCCGACCTCGTAGTCCTCGGCGCCGAAGGCCGGCGCGATGTGCACGATGCCCGTGCCGTCCTCGGTCGACACGTAGTCGGCGGCGACGACGCGCCACGGCCGGCCCTCGAGCGGCACGTCGGCGAGCGTGAAGAGCCGTTCGTAGCGCAGGCCGACGAGCGCGCGACCCGTCATCGTCTCCAGCACTTCGTGCGGCTGCTTCAGCGCGTCGAGACGCGCCTCGGCGAGGATCAGGATCTCCTCCCCCAGCCTGACTTTCGCATAGCGGATGTCGGGACCGACGGCGAGCGCGACGTTGGAAATCAGGGTCCACGGCGTCGTCGTCCATGCGAGCAGGCTCGTGCCGGGCTCGTCGACGAGCGGGAAACGCACGTAGACGCTCGGATCGGTGACTTCCTTGTAGCCGAGGCTCACCTCGTGCGAAGACAGCACCGTGCCGCTGCCCGGGCTGTACCACTGGATCTTGTGACCCTTGTACAGCAGGCCGCGCTCGTGGATGCGCTTGACCAGCCACCAGATCGATTCGATGTACGAGGTGTGGTAGGTGACGTAGGGATCGTCGAGATCGACCCAGTAGCCGATGCGCTTCGTCAGCTCGTCCCAGTCCGTCTTGTAGCGGTTGACGCTCTCGCGGCAGGCGCGGTTGAACTCGGCGATGCCGTAGGCCTCGATCTGCTCGCGGCCGTCGAGGCCCAGCATCTTCTCGACCTCGATCTCGACCGGCAGGCCGTGCGTGTCCCAGCCGGCCTTGCGATAGACGCGATAGCCCTTCAGCGTCTTGTAGCGACAGAACAGATCCTTGATGGTGCGGCTCAGGACGTGATGGATGCCGGGCCGGCCGTTGGCCGTCGGCGGCCCTTCGTAGAAGCTGAAGCCCGGCGCCTGCTCGCGCTCGGCGACGCAGCGCTCGAAGATGCGCGCCTCGTCCCACCACGCGAGCACGTCGCGTTCGAGTTCGGGCTGGGACAGGGCTTTGATTTCGGGAAAGCGCGGCGAATTGTCTGGCGGCATGACTGGTCCGGCGGCCGGGGCGACGCGCGCCGCCCGCCTGCGAAGAGTTGGGGTCGATGGGCCGGGATTATACCCCAGCGCCCGCGCGGCCCGGTGCGCGCCGGCCGCGGCTGCGGCCGCTCATGACGCCCGCTATGCTAAGGCCCGGGCTAACGACAGCCGGAGTGCCATGGTGAGCGACAGGCTGGTACTGGAATTCCTCGAGTTCGTCGAAGGGCAGCACCGCCAGTCCCTGGGCGAGCTGCTCGACCGCATCCTGATGCAGTCGCGACGGCTGACGAAAGCCGAAGCCGGCACCATCTTCGTCGTCCGCCGCCGCGGACGCGAGCGCTGGCTCGAGCCCGCCCAGGTCCAGAACGACGCGATCAAGGTCACGCGCGGCGACTTCGTGGTCCCGATCGGTCCCGGCACGATCGCGGGCTACGTCGCGCACGGCGGGCGCACGGTCAGGCTCGACGACGTCTATGCGATTCCCGCGCGCAGTCCCTACCGCTTCGATCCGGCGCGCGAGCATCGCCAGTACAAGACGCGGTCGATGCTGTGCTTCCCGCTGAAGAACTACGACGGCGAGGTCATCGGCGTGGTGCAGCTGATCAACTGCCGTGCGCGTCGCCGCGCGACGCCGGTGCCCTTCCCGCGCGAGGTCGAGGATCTGATCGCCCCGATCGCGCGCGTCGTCGGCTCCTCGATCGAGCGTGCGCAGATGGTGGAGGAAATCCGCGCCAAGAACGCCAAGCTTCGCGAGCGCAACCGCGAGCTGGATCGCCAGCGCGCCCGCGTCGCCTCGCTGCAGGAGGAGACCGAGGAAGCCTTCCAGCTGTCGATCCGCCTGCTCGCCCGCGCCGCCGAGATCCACGACGAGGAGACCGGCAACCACATCGTGCGCGTCAACGAGTACAGCTATTTCCTCGCGCAGCGCTACGGCATGCCGCCGGCCTGGTGCGACGAGCTGCGCTACTCGGCCCAGCTGCACGACGTCGGCAAGATGAGCGTCGATTCGGCGGTGCTGAAGAAGCGCGGCGGCCTCGACGCGGACGAGCGCGCCGAGATGGATCGCCACACGATCTACGGCCACCGCATCCTCGCCGCCTCGCCGCGCCTCGCGCTGGGCGCCGAGATCGCGCTGCACCACCACGAGAAATGGGACGGCACGGGCTATCCGCACCGCCTCGCCGGCGAGGCCATTCCGCTCTCCGCCCGCATCGTGCAGCTCGCGGACGTCTACGACGCGCTGCGCTCCGAGCGCCCGTACAAGCCCGCGTTCTCGCACGCGCGGAGCGTGGAGATCATCACCCGCGGCGACGAACGCATCGATCCCGCCGCCCACTTCGATCCGAAGCTCGTCGAGCTCTTCCGCCGCGAGCACGCCGGGATGGCGCGCATCTGGGACTCGTTGCAGGATTGAAGCAGGGAAGAAGAAATCCATATAGCTGAGCGTAAATGCACTCCACTGACGGTTCGACAGCGTATGCCCGTGTAGGAACCTCCCACGTCATGCCCGCGCCAGCGGGCATCCACGCACTACTTCGGCGTCCAGCGCGGAAAAAGAAGGATCGCCCGACGGAGACCGCCTCGTCAGGCGTGGATTCCCGCCTGCGCGGGAATGACGGTAAACAGCACCCGGTGGAGCGCAATTACGTTCAGCTATATAGCCACGGAGGACACGGAGGAAGAGATTGATTGGGTGTGCGCCGCCGTCGCTCTCTCTACAGTGCGTGCCGGCGTCCCGGAGGCGCCATCCATCCCTTTCTTCCTCCGTGTCCTCCGTGGCTGGATTCTCTTCAACTATCCGCACGATGCGACTTCGCCAAGGCCTCCACCGCCATCTGGCGGATCTGCTGGATCATCGCCGACAAGCCGTTGCTGCGGGTCGGGGAGAGGTGGGACTCGAGCTCGATGCGGCGGATGAAATCGGGCGGGGTCGCGATGATGTCGCCGGGGCGGCGGTCGTTGTAGACGCGCAGCAGCAGCGCGATCAGGCCGGAGACGATCGCCGAGTCGCTGGTCGCCTCGATGTGCAGCAGGCCGTCGACGAGCTCGGTCTTGATCCACACCTGCGACTGGCAGCCCTTCAGTCTGTAATCCTCGGTCTTGTACTCCTCGGGGAACGGCGGCAGCTGCTTGCCGAGATCGATGATGTACTGGTAGCGATCCGTCCAGTCTTCGAGCAGTGCGAAGGTGTCGACGATCTCTTCCTGGGCGGCGACGAGATCGGCGGTGGCGCCGAGTCGTGCGGACGATGTCTGCATGCAATGCCTCCTGTGACGCCGGGCCGCTCAGGCGGTGCGCCAGGTCGTGCCCTGGGCGCCGTCCTCGATCACGACGCCGAGCGCGCCGAGCTCGGCGCGCAGGCGATCGGCCTCGGCCCAGTTCTTCGCGGCGCGCGCCGCGGCGCGCGCCGCTATCAGCGCCTCGACCTTCGCGACGTCGACGGCGCCGGTCGCCGCGTAGGAAAACCCCTGCTCGGGATCCTGCTGCAGGATGCCGAGCTCGTAGCCGCCGCCGAGCAGCTCGGCCTTGAGCCGGCCGAGCTCGGCCGCTTCCATTGCGACGTTCGCGCGCGTCACGAGT
>JBFWSI010000103.1:0-9612 GCA_050248455.1 Gammaproteobacteria bacterium
CGCCGCTACGAGCGCCTGATCGAGCTGAACGTGTTCGAGCAGGTCAACCATCTCGCCGAGCTGTCCTTCGTCCAGCTCGCCTGGAAGCGCGAGCAGCGCCCGACCTTGCACGGCTGGATCTACGATCTCCACACCGGCTACCTGAATCAGATCGCGAAGCTCGATCCCGGCCAGCTGCCGCACGAAATCTTCGTCTACGAGTTTCCGGACGAGCTCGGCTGAGATCGCCACCGACATGCGCCGCGTCGGCGCGCAAGGTCGGCCATCGACCCTGAAGCTCTTCGCCACCGTGGCGTAGGACGGCGTCGCGTCTTCGCTCGCGCGGGCCGTGGGGAGTAGAACGGCTGCTAGGCTTGGGCTGCCACCTCACGGAGCAAGCAATGTCCGACATGCGCGGCCCGCGATGCCGATGAGTCGTCGACGCTTCCACGCGGGCGCCGCGGCCTTGGGCCTGGCCGCGGCGGTGGGGCGCGATCCGCGTGGCGCCGAAGCGCGGCCCGAGCTGATCCTGCGCAACGGCCGTTTCAGCACGCTGGATCCGCAGCGACCCGAGCCTGCGGCGGTCGCCGTCGCGAACGGCCGCTTCGTCGCGGTCGGCGACGAAGGCGAAATGATGGCGCAGGCAGATGCCGCGACGCGCGTGCTGGATCTCGGCGGCCGGCGCGTGGTGCCGGGCCTCATCGACAGCCACCTGCATCTCATTCGCGGCGGGCTCAGCTACAACCTGGAGCTGCGTTGGGACGGCCTGCGATCGCTGGCCGATGCGATGGCGCTGCTGAAGCGCCAGGTTGCGGTGACGCCGCCGCCGCAGTGGGTGCGCGTGGTCGGCGGCTTCACCGAGCATCAGTTCGCGGAGCAGCGCCTGCCGACGCTCGACGAGCTCAACCGGATCGCGCCCGATACGCCGGTGTTCATCCTCCATCTCTACGATCGCGCACTCCTGAACCGCGCGGCGCTGCGCGTCGTCGGCTATACGAAGGACACGCCGGATCCGCCCGGCGGCCGCATCGAGCGTGACGGCGGCGGCAATCCGACCGGGCTGCTGCTGGCGAAGCCGAACGCGCTCATCCTCTATGCGACGCTTGCGAGGGGGCCGGCACTTCCGGTCGAGTACCAGCGCAATTCGACGCTGCACTTCATGCGCGAGCTGAACCGGCTCGGCGTGACGAGCGTGATCGACGCCGGCGGCGGCTTCCAGCGCTATCCCGAAGACTATGCCGTCATCCGCGAGCTGCATGCGGCCGGCGAGCTCACCGTGCGCATCGCCTACAACCTCTTCACGCAGAAGAAGGGCGAGGAGCTCGCGGACTTCGCGCGCTGGAGCGCCGAGCTGGAACCGCATCGGGGCGACGCGCTCTTCCGTCACAACGGCGCGGGCGAAATGCTGGTGTTCTCCGCCGCGGACTTCGAGGATTTCCGTGAGCCCGCGCCGGCGCTGCCCGCGGCGATGAAGCCCGAGCTCGAGGCGGTCGTGCGCCTGCTCGCCGAACGGCGCTGGCCGTGGCGCCTGCATGCGACCTATGACGAGACGATCTCGCAGGCGCTGGACGCCTTCGAAGCCGTGCAGCGTGAAGTGCCGTTCACCGGCCTGCACTGGTTCTTCGATCACTGCGAAACACTCGGCGAACGCAACCTCGAGCGCATCGCCGCGCTCGGCGGCGGCATCGCGATCCAGCACCGCATGATGTTTCAGGGCGAATACTTCGCGGCACGCTACGGCAGGGAGGCGCTCGCGCACACGCCGCCGCTGCGGCGCATGCTGGAGGCGGGTGTGCCGCTGGGTGCCGGCACGGACGCGACGCGCGTCGCCTCGTACAACCCCTGGGTGTCCTTCGCCTGGCTGGTGACCGGCCGCACGCTCGGCGGCCTGCAGATGTACCCGGCCACGAACCTGCTCTCGCGCGAGGAAGCACTGCGCCTGTGGACCGTCGGCAACACCTGGTTCTCGAGCGAGGTCGGCCGCAAGGGGCGGATCGCGGTCGGCGAGTACGCCGATCTCGCGGTGCTCGATCGCGACGTGCTGGAGGTCGCGGAGGACGAGCTGATGGATACCGTCAGCGTGTTGACCCTGCTCGGTGGGCGCGTCGTGCACGGCGGCGGCGAGTTCCGCGCGCTCGCGCCCGCGCTGCCGGCGGCGATGCCGGATTGGTCGCCCGTGCGCCTGGCGGAGCTGCCGCGCCGGGCGCTGCCCGCGCATGCGCATGCGCATGCGCCTGCGAGCTGCAGCGTGCACGGCCATCGCCATGCGCCGCTCGGCACGGCGCCGACGCGCGCAGCCGACGAAACGGCGTTCTGGGGCGCCTTCGGCTGCAGTTGCTGGGCGGTCTGACCGTCCGCCGCCGCGTCCGGTACGATGGCGGCTCTACCGGGCTGCCCTCGATGCCGACGATCATCCCCGCCGACGAACTGTATCTCGAACGCGCGCTCGCGCTTGCCGAGGCCGCCGCGCGCATGGGCGAAGTGCCGGTCGGCGCGCTGGTCGTGCGCGACGGCGAGGTGCTCGGCGAGGGCTGGAACCGGCCGATCGCGAGCCGCGATCCCAGCGCCCACGCCGAGATCCTCGCGCTGCGCGCGGCCGCCGCGCGTGTCGGCAACTACCGGCTGACGGGCGCGACGCTCTACGTCACGCTCGAGCCCTGTGCGATGTGCAGCGGCGCGCTGATCCATGCGCGCGTCGCGCGCGTCGTGTTCGGGGCAACCGATCCGAAGACCGGCGCGGCGGGATCCCGGCTCGACGTGCTGAACACCACGCGGCTCAATCACGTGGTGGAGATTCGCGGCGGCGTGCTCGCCGCGGCCGCCGCCGCGCAATTGCAGGCTTTCTTCAAGGCGAGGCGCTGAGCGATGAGCGAGATCTTCGATCTGTCCCGCACCCTCGGCGAGCGGCTGCTCGCGCGCGGCTGGCTGCTCGCGACCGCCGAATCCTGCACCGGCGGCGGCATCGCGGCCGCGGTGACGGACGTCGCCGGCAGCTCGGCGTGGTTCGATCGCGGCTTCGTGACCTATTCGAACGCGGCGAAGCAGGCCATGCTCGGCGTGCCGGCCGCGACGCTCGAAGCGCACGGCGCGGTCAGCGAGGCGACGGCGCGGGCGATGGCGGCCGGCGCGCTCGCGCGTTCCGCGGCGCGGATCGCGGTGGCCGTCACGGGCGTCGCCGGGCCGAGCGGCGGCAGCCCGGCGAAGCCGGTCGGCACGGTGTGGTTCGGATATGCGCTCGCCGACGGCGCCGTGCACGCGCGGCTGCATCGCTACGACGGCGATCGCGCGGCCGTGCGCATGTGCACCGTCGCCCGCGCGCTTGCCGATCTGATCCGGCTCGCCGACGGCCTCGATCCCGCCTGAGCAGTTCGATGCGCGTGTTCTTCGCGCTGATGCCGCCGCCGCGCGTGGCGTCTGCGCTCGCCGCGGCGGCGGCGCAGATTCATCTCCCGTACGGACGGCGTCTGCCCGCGGCGAATCTGCACGTCACGCTGGCCTTCGTCGGCCAGGTCGATGCGCGGGCACGCGAGGCCTGCGAGCGCGCGGCCGCGACCGTCGACGGCGAGTCCTTCGAGCTCGCCTTCGATCGCGCGGGCCACTTCGAGCGCGCGCGCGTCGCCTGGCTCGGCCCCGCCCATTCGCCGCCGGCCCTCGCGGCGCTGGTCGCGACGCTGCGCGCGGCACTCGATGCGCTGGACCAGCGCTACGATCCCAAGCCGTTCCGCTGTCACCTGACGATCGCGCGCGACGCACGGGCCGTGCCGCTGCCGCAGACGCTGGCGCCGGTGCGCTGGCCGGTGCACGAATTCGCGCTCGTCGAGTCGCTGTCCGGCAGTGCCGGCGTGCGCTACGAAACCCGCGCGAAATGGCCGCTCCGCCCTGCTTGTCGCGATGAAACGGCGCCCCCACCTGTGCAATAATCGGCGCGCCGTTTCGGCCTTCAAGCGTCGACCACACCGTCACCAACACCCCGGGGGAGCACCATGGACGACAATCGCAAAAAAGCGCTAGGAGCGGCGCTCGCACAAATCGAGAAACAGTTCGGCAGCGGGTCCATCATGCGCATGGGCGACGCGAACGCCCAGCGCGACATCGACATCGTGTCGACGGGCTCGCTGAGCCTCGATCTCGCACTCGGCGTCGGCGGCCTGCCGCGCGGGCGCATCGTCGAAGTCTTCGGCCCGGAATCCTCCGGCAAGACCACGCTCGCGCTGCACGTCGTCGCCGAAATGCAGAAGCTCGGCGGCACCGCCGCCTTCGTCGACGCCGAGCACGCGCTGGACCCGCTCTACGCCGCGAAGCTCGGCGTCAACGTCGACGATCTCCTCGTGTCGCAGCCCGACACCGGCGAGCAGGCGCTCGAGATCACCGACATGCTCGTGCGCTCCGGCGCGGTCGACGTGATCATCGTCGACTCCGTCGCCGCGCTGACGCCGAAGGCCGAAATCGAAGGCGAGATGGGCGACACCCACGTCGGCCTGCAGGCGCGCCTGATGTCGCAGGCGCTGCGCAAGCTGACGGGCAACATCAAGCGCGCGAACACGCTCGTCATCTTCATCAACCAGATCCGCATGAAGATCGGCGTCATGTTCGGCAACCCCGAGACGACCACCGGCGGCAACGCGCTGAAGTTCTACGCCTCGGTCCGCCTCGACATCCGCCGCATCGGCTCGCTGAAGCGCGGCGACGAGATCATCGGCAACGAGACGCGCGTGAAGGTCGTCAAGAACAAGGTCGCGCCGCCGTTCAAGCAGGCGACCTTCGACATCGTCTACGATCAGGGCATCTCGCGCGAGAGCGAGATCATCGAGCTCGGCGTCGCCCAGGGCCTGCTCGACAAGACCGGCGCGTGGTATGCCTACAAGGGCGATCGCCTCGGCCAGGGCAAGGACAACGTGCGCGTCTACCTGAAGGAGCACCCCGAGCTCGCGGCCGAGCTCGAGGCGCAGATCCGCGCCAACGCCCTGCCGCAGACCGCGGCGGCCAGCGCCGACGAGGAAGAGGAGGCCGAAGCCTGAGCGACGATCCTGCCGTCGTCGCGCGCGGCCGGGCGCTGGCCGCGCTCGCGCGCCGCGAGCACACTCGCCGCGAGCTGGAACGCAAGCTGACGGCGCGTGGACTCGATGCCGCCGTCGTCGGCGAGACCCTCGACCGGCTCGCGGAGCAGCGCCTGCAGGACGACGATCGCTTCGTCGAGGTTTTCGTGCGTTCCCGGATCGCCCGCGGCCAGGGGCCGGTGCGCATCACCCAGGAACTGCGCCAGCGCGGCATCGTCGAAGCCATCGCACGCGACGCGATCGCCGCCGCCGAGGTCGACTGGGACACGCTCGCGGCGCAGGTTCTCGGTCGCCAGTTTCGCGCGGGCGCGAGCGATGCGAAGACGCGCGCCCGCCAGCAACGTTTCCTCGAGTACCGCGGCTTCACCGCGTCCCAGATCCGGGCCGCGCTGCGCGCCGCGGGCAGGGATCCGGGCACAGCCGCGGACGAAGACCCCTGAGGCGGTCCCGCGATCCGCCGCCACCAGCCGAAAGCAGCCGAACGATGAAAAGCGCCGACATCCGCCAGGGTTTCCTGGACTACTTCGCGAGCAAGGGGCACGAGATCGTGCCGAGCAGCTCGCTCGTGCCCGCCAACGATCCGTCGCTCCTGTTCACCAATGCGGGCATGGTCCAGTTCAAGGACGTCTTCGTCGGCCTCGAGGAACGCGCGAACCGGCGCGCGACGAGCAGCCAGCGCTGCGTGCGCGCCGGCGGCAAGCACAACGATCTCGACAACGTCGGCTACACCGCGCGCCATCACACCTTCTTCGAGATGCTCGGCAACTTCAGCTTCGGCGACTACTTCAAGCGCGAGGCGATCGAGTTCGCCTGGGAGCTCCTGACCGGCCGCTTCGGCCTGCCGGCCGAGAAGCTGTGGGTCACGGTGTTCGAGACCGACGACGAGGCCGCGGACATCTGGACCAAGCACATCGGCGTCGATCCGCAGCGCCTCACCCGCTGCGGCGAGAAGGACAATTTCTGGATGATGGGCGACACGGGCCCCTGCGGACCGTGCACCGAGATCTTCTACGACCACGGCCCCGGCGTCCCCGGCGGTCCGCCGGGCTCGCCGGATGCCGACGGCGATCGCTACATCGAGATCTGGAACCTCGTCTTCATGCAGTTCGAGCGCAGCGCGAACGGCGAGATGAGGCGCATCCCGAAACCCTCGGTCGACACCGGCATGGGGCTCGAGCGCGTGTCGGCGGTGCTGCAGGGCGTGCACGACAACTACGACATCGATCTGTTCCGGCACCTGATCCAGGGCATCCGCGACATCGCGCCGCGCGAGCTGCCGGAGTCGCCGTCGCTGCGCGTGATCGCCGATCACATCCGTGCCTGCGCCTTCCTCGTGATGGACGGCGTCATCCCCGGCAACGAGGGCCGCGGCTACGTGCTCCGTCGCATCATGCGGCGCGCGCTGCGCCACGGGAACAAGCTCGGCTTCAAGGATCCGTTCTTCCACCGTCTCGTCGCGCCGCTCGCGCGCGAAATGGGCCAGGCCTATCCGCAGCTCGTCGAGCGCGGCGGACGCATCGTCGAGGTGCTGAAGCAGGAAGAGGAGCGTTTCGCCGAAACGCTGGAGCAGGGGCTGCGCATCTTCGAGCACGCGGTCGCCGATCTGTCCGGCAAGGTCATTCCCGGCGAGCTCGCGTTCAAGCTGAACGACACCTACGGCTTCCCGGTCGATCTGACCAACGACATCGCGCGCGAGCGCGGGCTCGCGATCGACATGGAGGCCTACGAGGCGGCGATGGAGGCACAGCGCGAGCGCGCGCGCGCCGCGAGCCACTTCGTGAACGTCGACACCTCGCATGCGATTGCCGGTGACGCGCTCGCGGCGCTCGGCAATGCCCAGGATTTCGTCGGCTACGAGACCACGCAGCTCGGCGGCGCGCGCGTCGTCGGCCTGTTCCGCGACGGCGCGCCGGTGGCGGCGCTGGAAGCCGGCGCGAGCGGGATCGTCGTGCTCGATCGCACGCCGTTCTACGCCGAGTCCGGCGGCCAGGTCGGCGATCGCGGCCGTCTCGTCAGCGGCGAGGCGGTGTTCGAGGTCGCGGACACGCGCAAGCAGGGCGGCCTGCACCTGCACGTCGGCACGCTGAAGCTCGGCCGGCTCGCGACGGGCGCCGAGGTGAAGGCCGAGGTCGACGAAGCGCGCCGCACGCCGACGCGCTCGAACCATTCGGCGACCCACCTGCTGCACGCCGCGCTGCGCCAGGTGCTCGGCACGCACGTCGAGCAGAAGGGCTCGCTGGTGTCGCCGGAGCGCCTGCGTTTCGACTTCGCGCACACCGGGGCGCTGACCGCGGAGGAGCTGAACGAGATCGAGATCCTCGTCAACCGCGAGGTCCGGGCCAATCATCCCGTCGACACCCGCTTGATGAACTACCGTCAGGCCCTGGAGGCCGGCGCGATGGCGCTGTTCGGCGAGAAGTACGGGGACGAGGTCCGCGTGCTGCGGATGGGCGAGTTCTCGGTCGAGCTGTGCGGCGGCACGCACGTTGCGCGCACCGGCGACATCGGGCTGTTCCGCATCGTATCCGAGGGGGGCGTCGCGGCCGGGGTCCGGCGCATCGAGGCGGTGACGGGTGCCGCCGCCCTCGAGCACACCTTGCGCAATGAGGCGACTTTGCGAAGAATCGCCGCGCTCGTGAAGAGCGGGGGCGGCGACGACGCTGCGGCCAAGGTCGGACAGCTCGCCGAGCGCCTGAAGGCGCAGGACAAGGAAATCCAGACCCTGAAGGCCAAGCTCGCCGCCGGCGGCGCCGGGCGGGACATCGCCGAGGAGGCCGTGCAGGTCGGGCCGGCGCGGCTGCTGGTGCAGACGCTGGACGGCGCGGACGCCGCGGGCCTGCGCGACGCGATGGACCGCCTGAAGGACAAGCTGGCACCGGCCGTGATCGTGCTCGCGACGGTCGAGGATGCGAAGGCCAAGTTCGTCGTCGGCGTTACCAAGGACCTGACCGGCAAGGTGAACGCCGGCCAGCTCGCGAATCACGTCGCAGGGCAGATCGGCGGCAAGGGCGGCGGCCGTCCCGATCTCGCGCAGGCGGGCGGACCCGATGCCGCGGGCCTGCCGGCGGCGCTCGCGAGCGTCGAAGCCTGGGTCGCCGCGCGGCTGGCCTGAGCCTCGCGCATCGTCGCCCCGGGGGTCTCCCGCCTTCGGGGCTCCGCATATTCGCCGTCACCCGGCCGCAAGCCCGGCGCGCTTCGCGCGGCGGGCCCGCGCCCGCGGCTACGGCAGCAGCATGGGTATGGTTATGAGTCTGATAGTCCAGAAATACGGCGGGACCTCGGTGGGGTCGCCGGAACGCATCCAGGCCGTCGCCGAGCGCGTGAAGCGCACGGTCGCCGGCGGCCACCAGGTGGTGGTGGTCGTGTCGGCGATGTCGGGCGAGACCGATCGCCTGCTCGGCCTCGCCCGCGCGATCCAGAACCCGCCGTCGGCGCGCGAGCTCGACGTCGTGCTGTCGACCGGCGAGCAGGTCACGATCGGGCTGATGGCGATGGCGCTGGAAGCCTGCGGCGCGCCGGCCGTGTCCTATACGGGGGCGCAGGTGCGAATCCGGACCGACTCGGCCTTCAACAAGGCGCGCATCGAGGCGATCGATGCCGACAACGTGAGGGCCGATCTGAAGGCCGGCCGCGTGGTCGTCGTCGCCGGCTTCCAGGGCGTGGATGCGAACAACAGCATCACGACCCTCGGGCGCGGCGGTTCGGACACGACCGCGGTGGCGATGGCGGCGGCGCTGAAGGCCGACGAATGCCAGATATACACCGACGTCGACGGCGTCTACACCACCGATCCGCGCATCGTGCCGGAGGCCCGGCGGCTCGATCGCATCACGTACGAAGAAATGCTCGAAATGGCGAGCCTCGGCGCGAAGGTGCTGCAGATCCGCTCCGTCGAATTCGCGAGCAAGTACCAGGTGTCCCTGCGCGTGCTGTCCTCCTTCGCGGATGGCCCCGGCACCCTGATCACGACTGAGGAGAACATCATGGAAGCCGCACTGATTTCCGGGGTCACGCTGAACCGCGACGAAGCGAAACTGACGATCGTGGGGGTGCCGGATCGGCCGGGCATCGCGAGCGGCATCCTCGGCCCGATTGCAGCGGCGAACATCGAAGTCGACATGATCGTGCAGAACACGGGTGCCGACGGCTCCACCGACTTCACCTTCACGGTGCACCGCAACGATTACGACAAGGCCCTGGCCATCCTGCAGCAGCAGGCCGGGGAGCTGAAGGCGCGCAAGGTCGAGAGCGACCGCAAGATCGTGAAGGTCTCGCTGGTCGGCGTCGGCATGCGCTCGCACGCCGGCATCGCGTGCCGCGCCTTCGCGGCGCTCGCGCGCGAAGGCATCAAAATCCTGATGATTTCGACCTCCGAAATCAAGATTTCCGTCGTGATTGACGAGAAATACGCCGAGCTCGGCGTGCGCACGCTGCACGCGGAATTCGGCCTCGCCGGCGAGGCTTGAACTGCCTGCGGCAACGGCCGGAATTAACGCTTGTTATCAAGATTTCCAACTTCCGCTCCGCTAGAATGGCTACGCACATGGAAGAAGACCGACCAGGTGGTCGACAACGG
>JBFWSI010000104.1:0-9572 GCA_050248455.1 Gammaproteobacteria bacterium
GGCCGCGCGATCGAGCGGATCGCCGAAGCCGCCGCCGCCGGTCCAGCGCACGGCGTAGACGTCCGCCTTATGCTGCACGAAGTTCTCCTGCCGGAGCTGCAGCACTTCCTCGTTGCCGCGCACTTCCGAGATGTCCTCGATCATCGTCGAGCGGGCGTTGCGATCGAGGATGTCGGTGTCGCGATAGAACATGTAGGCGTTGGTCGTCGACGGATAGCCGCCCATCATGCCGGAGGAGGTCGGCGTCGCGTTCCCGGACGACAGCGTGTCCTGCACGATGTTCGCCGTGTTGTGCGGGATGAAGCAGCTCTCGGCCGAGAGGCCGCCGCGATACTTGCCGGCGCCGCCCGAGTCCGGCAGTTCCTTGCGGTAGAGGAAGAGGATCGGGAAGCTCTGCTCGGTGTGCTCGATGTTCGGCAGCTGGCAGATCGGCGTGCGCGACTGGCCGCCGGTGTTGATGCCGTCGGCGTGCGAGAACGCGCCGATCGCGCCCCCGATCGGATCGATCAGCAGGTAGCCGTAGCGCTCGCCCCACTGGTCGGTGCCGCGGAACAAGGTCGCCGGCCACTGGCTGGTGCCGCCGATGCACATGATGTCCTTCCGCATTTCCGCGTCCGGATAGATCATCTTCGACAGCACGTTGTAGGCCGGGTACAGCGAAATCTCCATCGACTGAATCGGCGCGGTCGACACCGAGGCCGGGAAGTTCGCGCAGTTCAAGGTGCCGGGGGTCGGGTCGAAGTCGATGTGGCGCAGCGCGCCGCCGACCGCGAAGTACTGATCCCAGCACAGGAGCTCGGTCACCGCGACCATGATCGCGCCGCGCCAGCCCGAATAGGTCGCGTTCATCGCGCCTTCCTGGTCCGCGGTGCCGTCGTTGGTGAAGACGAGCCGGTCGCCTTCCTTGCGCAGCTGCAGCTGCACGCGATGCGTGCGGCGATCGCCCGGGCGGCAGGCCTCGATGTAGGTGCGGTCCTGCCAGTAGCCGTCCGGGAGGCGCTTCATCTTCTCGAGGAAGGACTTCTCCGAGTTGTCGATGATGCGCTTCATCACGCCCTTGACGGTCCGGGGGCCGTAGCGGCGGATGAGCTCGAGGACGCGGTTGCGCGCGGTCGTGTTGCCCGCCATCTGCGCGCGGAAGTCGAGCGCGACGAGCTGCGGCTTGCGTGAGGCGCGCAGGTAGACCGCCTCGATGTCGCGACGGATCTCGCCGCCCTCGATGATCTTGATCGGCGGCAGCATGATGCCTTCGTCGTAGGCCGACTCGGCCGAGGGACAGAAGCTGCCCGGCGTGATCCCGCCGATGTCGTACTGGTGCAGGCAGTTCGTGACCCAGCAGAACAGCTCGCCTTCCCAGAACACCGGGCACAACAGCATCACGTCCTGCTGGTGCGCGGCACCGACCCAAGGGTCGTTGGCGAGGAACATGTCGCCGTCGTGGATGCCGGGATTGTCGCTGCGGAACTCGAGCGTCCACTTCACCTGCGTGTCGGTGACGCCCGACATGTACTGCATGTAGGGACCGAAGTAAACGAACTCGGCGTCCTCGGTCAGCAGCGAGGGATTCAGATCGAGCGCGTACATCGCGACCGGCGAGCCCGACAGGCGCTGGATCGTCGCGCCGTGCTCCTCGTTGATCTGCCAGAGGTTGTGCCGGACCACCTCGTAGGTGATCGGATCGACGTCACGATCCCAGTCGCCGTGCAGCTTCAGCTTCGGCGAGATCCGCAGCTGTTTCGGCGGCACGTAGGGATTGTTGACGCCGTCGAAGTCGACGCCGGTGATTTCACTGATGCGGGGCATGCTCCACCTCTCAGGCCGCGGCGGCGGCGTCGGTATCGATGACGAAATTGCGCAGCGCGTCGACCGCGACGCGCTGGCCCGGGTGCACGACGATCGAGGTCGTCGTCGTCTCGATGACACAGGGACCATCGATCGCATTGCCGGGCAGCAGCTCGTAGCCGTCGTAGATCGGCGTGGCCGCGAGCTTCTTCCATTCGGCCCAGTAGATCTCGCGCTCGCCGGTTCTGGCCTGCGCCGGGATTTCCTGCGTCAGCGTGTCGGCGGCGACGAGCGTCGGCTTGCGCGCCGTGGCGCTCGCGCGCACGCGGAAAGTCACGCACTCGAGGCGCGCGCCGGGCAGCGAGGCACCGCGGCCGTAGAGCTGCTCGTAACGGCGCACGAAACGCGCGCGCAGATCGTCCAGGTCGGCCTCCGCGAGCGCGGCCCGGTCGAGCTCGACCTCGACCTCGTTGATCTGGCCGCGATGGCGCATGTCGATCGAGTAGCGGAAGGTCTGCTGCGCGGCCGGGATGCCGTCCTCCTCGAGCTGGGCGCGGCCCTTGGCCGCGAGCTCGGCGAGCACCGCGTTGATCTTCGCGACGTCGAAAGGCGACGACATGATTCGGACCTGCTCGTTGACGTGCAGCGTGTCGGCCGAGGCCGCGCCGAAGGCGCACCAGGTCGAGGCCGTGTCGCCCTGCGGCACGATGACGCGCCTGATCCCCGCCTCGCGCGCCGTCACCGCCATGTGCACGGGGCCGGCGCCGCCGAAGGCGAAGAGCACGAACTCGCGCGGATCCAGTCCTTTCTGGATCGTCGCCTTGCGCACGAGATCGGCCATCTGAAACTCGGCGATCTGCGCCACGCCGCTCGCGAGCTCGTAGAGGCTCATGCCGAGCTCGTCGGCGAGCGCCTGCAGGCCGCGCGTCGCGCCCGCCTTGTCGAGCTTCATCGTGCCGCCGGCGAAGTTGTCGGCGTCGAGGTAACCGAGCACGACGTCGGCGTCGGTCGTCGTCGGCACCTCGCCGCCGCGGCCGTAGCAGATCGGGCCCGGCACCGCGCCCGCGCTCTGCGGGCCGACCTTCAAGGTGCGCGTGGTCTTGTCGATCCACACCTTGCTGCCGCCGCCGGTGCCCATGGTCTGCACGTCGACCTTGGGCAGGAAGTACTCGTACTGATGGACGAGGCTCTTGTACGACACGACGGCCTTGGTGTCATGGATCACGCCGACGTCGAAGGACGTGCCGCCCATGTCGGTCGTGATGATGTGCCGTTCGTTCATCACTTGGCCGAGATACAGCGAGCCCGTCACGCCGGACACGGGGCCGGAGTCGAGGGTCAGCAGCGGCGCCTCGCGCGCCTTGCGCACCGAGATCGTGCCGCCGGCGCACTGCGTGATCTGCAGCGGCGGCTTGTAACCCATGTCCTTCAGGCGCTGATCGAGGTTGCTGACGTAGTTGACCGTCAGCGGCCCGATATAGGCATTCAGCGCCACGGCCGTCGTGCGCTCGTACTCGCCCCACTTCGGCGCCAGCTCGTGCGAGCAGGTGACGTAGAGCTGCGGCGCGATCTCGGCCGCAATCTCCTTCACGCGCTGCTCGTGCTTCGGCTCGAGGAAGGACCACAGGAAACACACGGCGAGCGCTTCGACGCCCTGCTCGAGGAGCTCGCGTATCGCCTGCCGCACCTCGTCTTCGTTCAGCGCGACGACGATCTTGCCGAAGCAGTCGACGCGCTCGGACACGCCGCGGATGAGGCGCTTCGGGATGATCGGATCGGGCTTGCTGCTCTCCGGGATGTGCACGATCAGCTTGATGTCCTGTCCCGACAGCCCGCGCGAGCCGCGCATGATGTGAATGACGTCGTTGTGGCCGCGCGTCGTGACGAGGCCGACCTTCGCGCCGCGGCGCTGGATGATCGCGTTGGTGCCGGCCGTCGTGCCGTGCGCGAGCATCGTGATCGACTGCAGCAGCTGCGGCAGCTCGAGGCCGATGCGCTCGCCCGCGCGCCGCAGCGCCTCGAGCACGCCGTCGGCGAAATTGCCGGGCGTCGACGGCGCCTTCGAAATCGTCAGGCGTCCGGCGTCATCGATCAGCACGCAGTCGGTGAAGGTGCCGCCGATGTCGAGTCCGCAGAGATAGGAGGCCATGGCTATCCTGTTCTTCGTTGAGCGTGGGCATGAAGGCCGGCGGGCTCGCGGCCGGCCGGCACGGAGGGAATTTATACGATCGTTCAACGGCCGTTCAAGCCGGCGCGCGGAACGGCGGGCGCTCCAGCCCCCGATTCGCCGGGACGGATGCGCTAGAATTCAACGAACGTTCATTTCCCAAGTCCATGAAAAAGCCTGCCCCGCCGCCGCAGACGACCAAGGATCGCATCCTCGACGCCGCCGAGGCGCTGTTCGCCGACGCCGGCTACGACGGCGTGTCGCTGCGGCAGATCACGCGGGCGGCCGGCGTCGAGCTCGCGCTCGCGAACTACCATTTCGGGCCGAAGAGCGAGCTCTTCCTCGCCGTGGTGCAACGCCGTGCGGACGAGCTGAATCGCGAACGGATGGCGCTGCTCGCGGCACTGCCCGAGCCGCCGAGCATCGAAGGCCTGATCGATGCGTTCGCGCGGCCGTTCATGGAGAAGAGCCTGCGCGGCGGCGCGGGCTGGAAGAGCTACGCGCGGCTGATCGCGCAGATCGCGAATTCCCAGCGCTGGACGCAGACGGTGATGCACACGCAGTTCGATCCCGTCGCCGAGGCCTTCATCGCCGGCGCGAAGCGCGCGCTGCCGGCGGCCGACGTCCGCAACCTGTACTGGGGCTTCCATTTCATGCTCGGCGCGATGACGATGACCTTCGCCGAAACCGGGCGCATCGACGTGCTGTCGCGCGGGCGCTGCAAAGCGGGCGCGCTCGACAAGATCTACCAGCGCATGATCCCGTTCCTCGCCGCCGGCTTTCGGCGCCTCGCGCAGGATTGAGGAGGCGTTGCACATTCATGAGGCCGCTCGCGTAGCGACGAGGAGATTGCGATGCCGAAGCCCTTCACGCCGTCCGGCGTCATCACGATCACGACCGATTTCGGTCATCGCGGGCCCTTCGTCGGCACGATGAAGGGCGTGATGCTGCGTCGCCTGCCCGGTGCCCAGATCGTCGATCTCACCCACGAGGCGCACGTGCACTGGCCGGCCGAGGCGGGCTTCTGGCTCGAGCGTTCCTATCACTACTTCCCGGCGGGCACCGTGCATCTCGCCGTCGTCGATCCCGGCGTCGGCACCGATCGCGACGTGCTGATCGTGGTCGGCGACGGCCATGCCTTCCTCGCGCCGGACAACGGGCTGCTCGGCGACGTCGTCGCGCGCGTGCACGGCACGGTCTATCGCGTCGATCTCTCGCGCCTGAAGAGCCTCGGCATCGATCGCCTCAGCGCGACCTTCCACGGCCGCGATCTCTTCGCCCCGCTCGCCGCCGAGCTCGCCGCCAGGCGCGTCGCCCCGGCCTCGCTGGGCGCACCGACGCAGGACTACGTGCCCTCGCTGATCGAGCGGCCCGAACGCCGCGGCGGCGAGTTGCACGGCATGGTGATCACCACCGATCACTTCGGCAACCTCATCACCAACATCGAGGCGGCCGAGCTCACGAAATTCCGCCGGCCGGAGGTGCGCGCCGCCGGACACCGCGTCCCGTTCGGCCGCACCTACGGCGACGTATCGCCCGGCGAATTGGTCGCGCTGGTCAATTCCTTCGACGTGCTCGAGATCGCCGCAGCCGAGCAGAACGCCGCGGCGCTGCTCGGCCTCGGCCGCGGCGGCCCGGTGCTGGTGGTCGAGACGGCTTGATCGTCCCGGCATGTCGACCCCGGACCTCGCGGACCTCGCGGCGAGCACGATCGGCCACTACGAGCGCCATGCCGAGCGCTATCGCGACGGCACGCTCGATCACGACGTGCTGCAGAACGTCGACGCGTTGCTGAACGCGATCGAGGGCGCGCCGCCCTACGATCTCCTCGACTTCGGCTGCGGACCCGGGCGGGATCTGAAGACCTTCGCCGCGCGCGGCCACCGTGCGATCGGGCTGGACGGCTCGGCGCGCTTCTGCGCGATGGCGCGCGACTACAGCGGCTGCGCGGTGTGGGAGCAGGATTTTCTCGCGCTCGATCTGCCGCCCGCGCGTTTCGACGGCGTGTTCGCGAACGCGACGCTCTTCCACGTGCCGTCGCCGAGCCTGCCGCGCGTGCTCGACGCCCTGCACGCGACGCTGAGGCCGCGCGGCGTGCTGTTCTGCTCGAATCCGCGCGGCGACAATCGCGAGGGCTACAACGGGCTGCGCTGGGGCGTCTATCTCGATCTCGAGCACTGGCGCGGCTACATGCGCGCCGCGCGCTTCGAGGAGCTCGACCACTACTACCGACCGCCCGGCCTGCCGCGCGCCGAGCAGCCGTGGCTGGCGACGGTGTGGCGCCGTCGCGAAGCCTGAAATTTTGCCGCCCGGAAGCAGCACGGCACCCCGGGGGTCGGCGCTGCCGGCGGCTAAGCCGTTCTTGCCACCGAGAACACGGAGGAAGACGAGAAGGGATTAATTGCGCTGCGCGCGGCCAGGCACAGCATCGGGACGGGCACGGCCCGCTCTCTCCACCTCGGTATTCTCTGCGGCAAAAGCAAGTTTTCCGCCGGCTGCCCCGCCTCGGCGTCCACGCCCCGGAGCCACGAGGGGCTGGACTGCGTGTCAGATCTTGCCGAGGAAATCCAGCTTGCCGACCGGCACCCCGTTGTGACGCAGCAGGTTGTAGGCGGTCGTCACGTGGAAATAGAAGTTCGGCAGCGCCCAGATCTGCACGAAGGAATCCCCCGTGAAGTGGAAAGTGCCGACCGGCGTCTTCAGCTCGATCGCCCGCGTCGGCGCCTCGTCGAACTGCGCCGGCAGGAAGCCGTCGAGATAGTCCAGCGCCTTGCGCAGCCGCGCCTTCAGTTCGGGCAGCGTCTTCTCCGTGTCTTCCCAGCGCGGCACTTCCTGGCCGACCAGCCGCGCGCAGCAGCCCTTCGCGAAGTCGGTGGCGAGCTGCACCTGGCGAGTCAAGGTGAACATGTCGGGAAAGAGCCGCGCATCGAGCAGCGCGGCGACGTCGTACTTCGCGGCGTCGGCGTGCGCCTGTGCCTTGTCGAGCAGCGCGGACAGATTGTTCAGCATGCGGGTGAAGACGGGCACGGTCTGTTCATACAGGGTCATGGCGAAGACTCCGGCAGTAATGCAGGTTTGCGGCCGAGCAGGACTTCGAGCGGCCAACGGATTTCCACGGTCGGGTCGCGTGCCGGCCAGGCGCGCGCGAGCACCGGTGCGAGCGCGTTGAGGGGATCGTAACCGCGCGCGGCGGCGAACGCAGTCGTCGCCGACCAGCTGCGCAGATAGCCGAGCAGGTCCAGCGCCTGCCAGTGCGCGACCATGTCGAAGGCCGGTGTCGCGAGCAGCGGGTACGGCAGCGGCAGATCGCGGTAGCCCGCGTCCAGCGTGCGCCGTTCCGGCGGCCAGTAGGGACCGACGACATCGTCGTAGTAGTGCTGGACCAGCGTCTCGACCGCCGGCGCGTCGACCTGCAGGCGGCCGTAGCGGATCACGGCATAGGCGCCCCCGGGGACGAGCACACGCTCGACTTCGGCGTGGAAGGCCGCGAGCGGCAGCCAGTGCAAAGCCTGGGCGACGCTGACGAGATCGGCGCTCGCGGCGGGCAGGCCGCTCGCTGCGGCCGGCGCGACGCGCCAGTCGACGTTGGCGAGCCGCGGTGCCTGCGCGAGCTGGCGCGCACTGGCATCGGTGGCGACGACGCGGCGGAAATGCGCGGCGATGCCGATCGTCGCCTGGCCGTTGCCGCAGGCGCAGTCCCAGGCGAGCTCGCGCCGCGGGCACTGGCGCGCGAGCCAGTCGAACAGCGCCTGCGGGTAGCGCGGCCGGTAGCGCCGGTAGTCGCCGGCGACGCCGCCGAAGCGATCGGTGAAGCTCACGCGCTCAGTCGCAGGGAAAGGCCGAGATGAACGCATTGCCGACGAGGATCGCCGCGTTCAGATCCGCTTCCTCCGGGTGCGCGCGCAGATAGGCGAGAAAGGTGCTGCGCAACTGGTTCGCCGATACGCCGCGCGGCACGCAGAACAGGGACTTCGCGAGGCGCCACGACGGCGCGGCATCGTCGCTGTCGATGACGCCGGTCAGGTAGCCGAGGCAGGTATTGACGTTGTCGGTGCGCCGCGACTCGCAGCGCTCGGCCAGTTCGTAACCGTCGAGAAAGTTCGCCCGCGCGCCGCCCGTCACGAACAACAGCAGCGCGCCGAGCACGAATGTACGCATGGCGCGATCGAAAAACTCCGGGGCAAGGGGGCCGGCCCTCGCGGGCTGCGGCGGGCGCCAGTCTCCGGGAGGGCCCGCGTGCCGTCAATCGGCGCGCGGGACGCCGTGCAGGCGCTCAGCCGACGCGGAAGGCGCCGACGCTCTGCTGCATCCGATGCGCCAGATCGCGCAGGCGGGCGGCGGCCTGCGCCGATTCCTCGGCGGCGGCGGCCGTGCCGACGATGTTGCCGTGCATCTTCATCACGGTGTGCTGCACGGTGGCCGCGACGTGGCGCTGTTCGTGGGTGGCACCGACGATCTCGCCGTTCAGCCGCTGGCTCTGGCGCACGGCCTCGTCGATCGCGCTCAGCACGCTTTCGGCCTCGTGCGCCTTGCCCGTCATCGACATCGCCTGCTCGCGGCTCTGCTCCATCGACGCCGACACGCGCCGGATCGCGTTCTGCAGGCCGTCGATCATCTGGTCGATCTCGGCGGTCGATTCGCCGGTGCGCTGGGCGAGCGTGCGCACCTCGTCGGCGACGACTGCGAAGCCGCGGCCCTGCTCGCCGGCGCGCGCCGCCTCGATCGCGGCGTTCAGGGCCAGCAGGTTGGTCTGATCGGCAATCGCGCGGATCACCTCGAGCACGCGCCCGATGTCGGCGCTGTTGTTCTCGAGATCGCGCATCGCGCTCGTCGCCTGCTGCACGTCGTCGGCGAGCGCGCCGATCGCGCGCACCACCGTGCCCAGCACTTCCTGACCGCGCGCGGCGCAGTCCTGCGAACGCGTCGACGCATCGCTCGCGATCGCCGTGTTGTCGGCAACCGACTGCGCGCTGCTCGCGAGCTGGTTCAGCGCGGTCGCGATGTCGTCGGCCTGCTGCTGGTGCAGGCTGGCCTGCGCGCTCAGCGCGCCGGTCGAGCCGGACAGCTGGTTGCTCGCGGTCGCGACCTCGGCGCTCGCGTGCGAGACCTCGATCACGAGATCGCGCAGCCGTGCGACGAAGCGGTTGAAGGCCTGCGCGAGCTGACCGATCTCGTCCTGCGACAGCTCGGGGAGGCGCGCGTCGAGGGTCGCCTCGGCGCCGGCGATCTTCTCCAGATGGGCCGTGACCTCGGCAATCGGGCGCGCCACGGTGCGAATGGCGACATAGGTCAGCACGCCGCCGATCGCGAGGCCGGCGGCGATCGCGAGCAGCATCGTCGCGCCGATCTGCTTGCCGAGCGCCTGCAGCGGGCCGAGCAGCTGCTCGACCTTCGCGTCGGCGACCTTCTCGACCGCGACGAGACGCGTCAGCAAGGTCGCGACGGCGGCATCGTAGTCGGCGTTCAGGGCAGTGAAGCGCGCGGGTGTGGTCGTCAGGTCGTCGAAACCGCCGAGCAGGTCATCGCGCGCGGCCGCGTACGCCGCGTACTCGCGCCGCAGCTCGCCGCGAATCTCGGCCGGGATCGGATCGGCGGCGAACACGCGCTCCATTGCCGCCGCAGC